>JAKLLP010000043.1 GCA_023150055.1 Gammaproteobacteria bacterium
GAGCGCCGTCTCCTCGCAGGGATACGCCACCGCCGTAAGAATCGGCTCGAGACTCCTGCAGCGTGCAACCAGCTTTTCGTATTTTCCAGTTCCGGTTTTTTTGTTCATGGCGTGTCGTTCGCTGCCGGCGCCGGCCGGACAGCGGGTCCTGTCTCCCTGAGTATGAAAGCCAAAAGGATCGCCAGCGCCACCCCGTAGAGCAGCGGCTGGAAAGCCGCCTGGTAATGCTCCCGCGTCATCAACTCGGCTCCCTTCGCCGCTTTGCCGAGCAGCGATGCGAACACCGGGCCGAGCAGGGCGCTGAATGTGAAATTGAGGAAATTGATGACGCCGGTGGCCGTGCCGCTCACCTCAGGCGGGTTGGCCTCCTTGATGACGGAATACGGCAGCATCGCGGCGCCGGAGGCGATGCCCATCAGCAGGCCGAGGAAATAGGGCGGAAAAACTCCCGCTGGGCCATACAGGATCCAGGCCAGGCAGGCGAGCAGCACCAGCGCAGCGCCGATGATCACCGGCTTGCGTCGCCCGAGCCGGTCGGAAACGAACCCGAGCAGGGGGCAGCCGATGATCCAGCCGAAGGGCACGCTCGCCGAGCGCATCACGGCGGAGGTGTAATCGAGCCCGAAGCTCTCCTGCACATAGCGTACGCCCCAGACCATGTCGAAAATCGTCGTCGGAATGAACATCAGCCCGGCAATCATGCCGCACAGGAGCGACTGCGGGTTGCGAAACACGAGGGCAAAGGCGCCGAGCACGCTTTTCAGCCCGTCACCGCGCCGCTCCGGCTGCGCCTGCGACGGCAACAGGACGAACAGCAGCACGCAGATCAAGAGACCGGCTATACCCATGCCGAACCAGAACTGGTTCCAGGGCATTCCGGCGGAAATGGCCGGCCCCACGAGAAACTGTCCGGCCGAACCGCCCGCCATGCCGAACATCTGCGTGGCGCCGATCAGGGTCGCGGCGAGCGATGCCGGAAAGTTCTTCGTGGCGATGTAGATGGCGCCGACCAGCGCAAACACGCCGCCCGCGCCCTGCAGCAGGCGGCCGACGCTCGCCAGCTCGCTGCTGCCGGTCGCGAAGAGCAATGCGCCGATGCCGACGGCAGCTGCGCCCAGCGGCACCACCCGGCGCGGCCCGAAGCGGTCCATGGCGGCGCCGGCCACGAGGCTGAACGGGGAATAGCCGTAGTAGAACAGCCCGACCAGGGAGGCGACGGCCGTTGCAGTCAGGCCGAAGGCTTCCGACATCTGCGGCATCATCACCGCCGGTGCGGAGCGCAGCGCGTACTGGTAGAAGTAATAGACGGCCGCGATCAGCCAAGCGATCGCGGCCGTCTTTGCTGCGCTTTTCACACCAACGGCTCCGGTGAGTTGCACCGGCCGGAGCTTACCTTACCTAACAGAGCACCACCGACACGGCGAGCCCGCCCTCGGAGGTCTCCTTGTACTTGGTGTTCATTTCCTTGGCAGTCAGCGCCATCGCCTCGACGGTCGTGTCGAAGTCCAGTCGGCGGTTCGCCGGGATTTCGCTGCGCGCGATCATGTAGCCGGTCCAGGCCTTCACCGCGCCGAAAGCGCAACGCTCGATGCAGGGCACCTGCACGAAGCCGGCCACCGGGTCGCAGGTCATGCCCAGATGGTGTTCGAGGGCCGACTCGGCCGCGTTGGCGACGACCTGGTGCCCGTAGCCGTTGGCTTGGGCCAGCAGCGCCGCCCCCATGGCGGAGGCTACGCCGATCTCCGCCTGGCAACCGCCCTCGGCGCCGGACAGCGTGGCGTTGTGCTTGCCGAGGTAACCGACGACCGCGCCAGCCAGCAGCCCTTCGCGAATCTTCTCCTTCGGCAGCTTGCGGCCGCCCTCGCCGAGCGCGTACACGAGCGCCGGAATCACGCCGGCGGAGCCGCCGGTGGGGGCGGTCACGACCAGGTGGCCGCGAGCATTCTCCTCGGACCCGGCCAGTGCATAGGCCGCCACGATACCAATGCCCTGTTCGCGGATGTACTTCTCGTCAGAACTCGCGCGCTTGTAGACCTCGCCCGCCTTGGTCTTGAGCTTGATGGGCCCAGGCAGCGTGCTGGACGGCGCCGAGAGACCCGCTTTTACGATATTCACCATCGCATTGTGGATCTTGTCGAGAAAGGCGTTGATCTCCGCTTCACTCTTGCCCGACACGGCAATCTCGTTGGCCATCGCGACCTGCGCCACGGAGAGGTTGTTCTTCTCCGCGTGGGCCTGCAGTTCCTTCATCGTCGCGTAGGGGTATTTGGGCTGACCTTTCTTCGGTGGCGTATAGCCCTTCCACTCGATGAATCCACCACCAACGGAGTAGTACTCCTGCTCCAGAAGCACCTTGTCGCCGGCGAGCAGCTTGCAGGTCATGGTGTTGGGATGCGGGAAGTCGCCCTTCGTGGCGTCGTAGACGATGTCCTTCAGCGACACCGTATGCGTCTTGTCGCCCAGTTTCACATCGAAGGTCTGGTCCGGCTTCGCCGCCAGTCCATCGAGGAAGGCCGGCTCCACGGTCGCGGGTTCCTTGCCGACGAGACCGGCGAGTGCGGCGCGCTCGGTTCCGTGGCCCTTGCCCGTAGCGCTCAGGCTGCCGAACAGGTGCACCCTGAGTCCGGTCGCGGTCGCGAGCTGGTCGACCGGCAGCTTCGTGCAGCGCTGGTAGAAGTCGTAGGTGATGCGCATCGGCCCGATGGTGTGCGAACTCGAGGGTCCCGGGCCGACCTTGTAGAACTCCTCCAGGATGGTCATCACCGGGCCCTTGGATCTCGTGACGACATTCAGGACGGGCGACAGCGGTACCTTCGGCGAGGTCGCCTGCGCGGCGGCCGCCTGGGCATTTGCCGGCACGGGGCGGCCCGTGAGCACGGCGGTGGCGCCGATCAGGGCGCTGCGCATCAGGAACGCCCGGCGATCTACTCCTTCTGGCATCTCCGCCGGGCCCCCTGCGTCGGCTTGCAACTGGACAAACCCTTCTTCGCGTTCATTGCTACTCACGCCGCACTCCTTACCCTGATCGAGACAATGCCAGCACTCTGCAACATGAAAAACCTCTCATCAAGTGGTTTCGGGGTTTCACGGCCGCGGAGCGCGTCCTCGCACTCACCATTGCAGCCCGGCTGCACCACCGTCGACGGATTCGAACGGCACTATCGGGTTGCCGTGCTCAGGCTTGCCAACACCGCGGACACTGCGACACTATTGCCGCAGATTCTCAAGTATGGGACTGTGCCCTGTTAATCGCGGCCGCCCCGGGTGTCGTCACGGGGCGCCGGGCTCGAACCAGAAAGAACGCCCGGTGATCAATAGCAAAGACTCCGCGCACGACCATCGCGCGGTGCTGGTCAAGCCGGAAAAGCGGCATCGAACCCGTGGCCTCGAAGTCTTCCTGTAGCATTGAACAGGCGCAGCGCTGATTTTTTTTCTGGGAGAGTTTTTAGATGGCCATATGGCACCGCATTTCGGACAGCGGCCGGCAGTCCCGGGTCATCGCGGCGCTCGGCGTCGCGGCCCTCGCCGTAGCGCTCAGTGCCTGCGATGGTGGCGAGCAGGCCGCCCCGCCAGCGCCGGTCGTGGTGGTCACAGAGGCGGTCCGGAAGGACGTCCCGATCTACGGCGAGTTCGTCGCGGAGACCGACGCCAGGGAAACGGTGGAGATTCGCGCCCGCGTGCAGGCCTTCCTCGAAGCGCAGCATTTCGCCGAGGGCACGATCGTCGAGAAGAACCAGCTGCTGTTCACGCTCGACAGGCGCGAGTACGAAGCGAAGCTGGCCCAGGCCAAGGCCGAGCTCGAAGTCGCGCGCGCGCGCCTCGGCAAGGCCGAAACGGACGAGCGGCGCCTGAAACCGCTGGCCGAGCGCAAGGCCGTGCCGCAACAGGACTATGACGATGCGGTAGCGGACCTGCTTTCCGCGCGCGCGAGCGTGGCGGCCGCCCGCGCCAATGTCGCGGCAGCGGAACTCGACCTGGGTTACACGACGATCCGGTCGCCGATCACCGGCCTGATAGGCAAGCGCCTGGTGGCTCCCGGCAACCTGGTCGGCAAGGGTGAGCCCACCCTGCTCGACACGGTGTCGAGCATCGACCCGATCCGCGTCAACGCCACCATCAGCGAGGCCGAGTACCTGCGGTTCTTCGCGCAGCGCGAGGGAAACGGCAGCGAAAGCGGACCGCTCGATCTGATCCTGGTCGACGGCAGCGTGTTTCCGCACCAGGGCAAGCTCGTGATAGTCGATCGGGCAGTGGACGAGAAAACCGGCACGTTGAGCTTCGTCGCCGAGTTTCCGAACCCCGACGGATTGCTGCGGCCCGGCCAGTTCGGTCGCGTGCGCGCGGTCATCGAGACGGTAAGGGATGCAATCGTGGTGCCGAAGCGCGCAGTCCAGGAGCTGCAGGGCACGCAGTCCGTCCTGGTGGTCGGCGCTGACGACACGGTCGAACTGCGCTCCATACAGCCTGGCGAAACCGCCGGCGACCTGCTCATCGTCCGCAACGGACTGCAGGCGGGCGAGCGGGTCATCGTCGATGGCATCCAGAAAGCCCGCCCCGGATCCAGGGTCAGCCCGACGACGGCCGCCGCCGCTGGCCCGGCGCAGGCTGGAGCGGGCGAGAAGGTGCAGGACGGCAAGCCGGCCGAGAAAAATGCGGGAAAGGCGGGGGAGAAATAGGCCGTGGCGAACTTTTTCATCGGCCGGCCGATCGTCGCAATCGTCATCGCGATCCTGACCGTCCTGCTCGGAACTGTCGTCCTCACCCGGCTGTCGGTCGAGCAGTATCCGTTCCTCGCTCCACCCAACATCCGCGTCACCGCGAACTATCCGGGCGCCTCGGCCGAGGCCGTCGAGCAGTCGGTGGCGACGCCGATCGAGCAGGAGGTCAATGGTGTCGACCGCCTGATCTACATGAAATCGTCGAACACCAGCGACGGGCGCATGCAGCTCGACGTCAACTTCGAGGTGGGGACCGACCAGGACATCGCCAACGTGCTCACGCAGAACCGCGTCTCGGCGGCGCAGGCGCGCCTGCCGGTCGAGGTCACGCAACAGGGCGTCACGGTCAAGAAACAGAGTCCCAGCATCCTGATGGTGATCTCGATCTACTCGCCGTCGGACGCATATGACGCCAACTTCCTGGTCAACTACGCCGGCATCAACCTGCGCGACCAGATGCTGCGCATCCCGGGCATCGCGCAGGTGGATCTCTTCGGCGGCACCGACTACGGGATGCGGATCTGGTTTCGCCCCGACCGGCTGGCCAAGCTCGGCCTGACCCCGGCCGACGTGATCAACGCGATCAAGGAGCAGAACCTGCAGGCGCCGACCGGCAAGGTCGGCGCCGCGCCGACGCCTCCCGATCAGCAGTTCACCAACACCGTCAGCGCACCGGGGCGGCTGGTCACGCCCGAGGAGTTCGAGAACATCATCGTGCGCCAGAGCGACACTGGCGCGGTGGTGCGCATCAGGGACATCGGCCGCGCCGAACTGGGCTCGCAGGACTACAACTCGTTCGGACGGCTGAACGGCAAGCCGGCGGGTGCGATGGCGGTCTACCTGCTGCCGGGTGCGAACCAGCTCAAAGCCGCCGAAACCATCTACGCGACGATGGAGCGGGCGCAGGCCCTGTTCCCGCCCGGCATCGATTACAAGATCGTCTACGACACGACGCCGGCGGTGGAGGCTTCCATCCACGAGATCGTGAAGACCTTCATCGAGGCGCTGATCCTGGTCACGCTGGTAGTCTTCATCTTCCTGCAGAACGTCCGCGCCACGATCATCCCGCTGCTGACAATCCCGGTGTCGCTGATCGGCACCTTCATCTTTTTCCCGGCCCTCGGGTTCTCGATCAATACGCTGTCGATGTTCGGTCTCGTGCTCGCCATCGGCATCGTCGTGGACGACGCCATCGTCGTGGTAGAGGCGGTGATCCACCACCTCGAGCACGGCATGGCTCCCAGGGAAGCCACCATCAAGGCCATGTCGGAGGTGTCGGGGCCCGTCATCGGCATCGCGCTCATACTGTCTGCCGTCTTCGTCCCGGTCGCCCTGCTCGGCGGCCTGGTCGGCAGCATGTACAAGCAGTTCGCATTGACCATCGCGATTTCGGTGCTGCTGTCGGCGTTCAACGCGCTGTCGCTGACACCGGCGCTGTGCGCAATGCTGCTGAAACAGCCGCAGCCGATGCGTGGCCCGCTGGGGGCATTTTTCAGCCGGTTCAACAAGGCATTCGAGGTCAGCACGAACGGCTACGTGAACCTGTCGCGCCTGCTGGTGCGCAAGTCCGTGCTGACCATCGGCATCGTCGCCGCGGTGGCGATCGGCGCCGGCCTGTTCGCGCGCGTGCTGCCGGCCGGCTTCATCCCGGATGAAGACCAGGGGATCTTCGGCGTCAACATCCAGCTGCCCCCCGGCGCGTCGCTGGAGCGTACCAGCGCCGTGCTGAAGAAAGTCGAGGAGATCCTCGCCAGGGCCGACGGAATCGACTCGTTCCAGACCGTGGGCGGCTACGGGGCGGTCACCAGCACCTATCAGTCGAATTACGGCTCGATATTCGTGCGAATGAAGCCGTGGGAGGAACGCCAGAGCGAAGAACTGCACGTCAACGGGATCATGGGCAAGCTGCGGCCGCAGTTTGCCGCCATACCGGAGGCGGTGATCTTCCCGTTCAACATCCCGACCCTGTCCGGGTTCGGCGCCGCATCGGGGTTCAACTTCCTGCTGCAGGACCGCAGCGGCACGCTGTCGGTGGAGGAACTCGGCGTATTGTCCCGCAAGTTCCTCGAGGCGGCGCGCCAGCAGCCCGCGCTCGGCACCACGTTCACCTCTTTCGACCCGAACTACCCGCAGGTGAGGGTCGATCTCGACCGCGAGAAAGCGCGTACGCTTGGCGTCCCGGTCGACGAGGTGTTCCAGGCCATGGCGACGGCGCTCGGCGGCACGTATGTCAACGACTTCAACCGTTTCGGGCGGTTGTACCGTGTCTACGCACAAGCCGAGGCCGAGACCCGGCTGAAGGCGGAGGACATCGGCAAGATCCATGTCCGCTCGCAGACGACCG
The DNA here is from genome assembly GCA_023150055.1 of Gammaproteobacteria bacterium. GTDB lineage: Bacteria > Pseudomonadota > Gammaproteobacteria > Steroidobacterales > QUBU01. The sequence continues at coordinate 7,063 of JAKLLP010000043.1, forward strand.
GCGAGATGGTGCCGCTCTCCACACTGGTGACCATCAGCGATGTCACCGGCGCCGAACTCACGACACGCTTCAACCTGCTGCGCTCGGTCGAGATCCAGGGCGCGCCCGCCGCCGGCTTCACCTCCGGGCAGGCGCTCGCGGCGCTGGAGCAGGTTTTCGCGGATACGATGCCGAACGAGATGGGCTTCGCGTACTCCTCGATGTCCTACCAGGAGAAGGTGGCACCGCCCGCGGCGCCGACCTTCATCGCGGCTATCGTGTGCGTGTTCCTGCTGCTCGCAGCGCTGTACGAGAGCTGGCGGCTGCCGTGGGCCGTACTGCTCGGCTCGCCGCTGGTGGCGCTCGGCGCGTTCTTCGGCGTCTGGCTGATGAATTTCGACAACAACGTGTACGTGCAGATCGGCCTGGTGATGCTGATCGGACTGGCGGCGAAGAACGCCATCCTGATCGTCGAATTCGCCAAGGCGAAGCACGAAGAAGGGGCGTCGCTCGAGGAGGCGGCACTGACGTCGGCGCGCCAGCGTTTCCGGCCGATCCTGATGACCGCGTTTGCTTTCATCCTCGGCGTCGTGCCGCTCATGCTGGCCAGCGGCGCCGGCGCCGGGGCGCAGAACGTGATGGGCACCGGCGTGTTCTGGGGAATGTTGATCGCGACCGCGCTGGGCGTGTTCATCATTCCCGGCAACTTCGCCTTCGTCGAGGGCCTCGGCCGCCAACAGAAGGTCGCCAACACGCCGTCGCCGGCTGGTGCTCACGGGGAAGGAGCGGAGTGAGATGATCCGCCGTCGGACTGTCATTCTCTGCGCTGCCGGGCTGGTCGCTGCCGGCTGCACGGTCGGCCCCGATTACCAGCGGCCGGAAGTTTTCGCGCCGGGGACCTATCGTGGCGCGGAAGCCGTGCCCGCGGATACCGGCACCGAACCCTCGTTCGGCGATCTGGCCTGGGACAGCGTCTTTACCGACCCGGACCTCCAGGTGCTGATCCGCACGGCGCTGGAGCAGAACTACGACCTGCAGGCGGCCGCCGCGCGCATTCTGCAGGCCGAGAGCCTGGTCACGACGGCCCGGTCGCCGCTGTTCCCGACGGTCGATGGTGTCGTCGACGGCGCCTACACCGGGTACACGGGCTCTGACACGCCGCCGATCGACAGCGTTTTCGAACCGCGCGCGGGACTCGGCGTCAGCTGGCAACTCGATTTCTGGGGACGGTTCCGCCGCGGGACCGAGGCTGCACGGGCCGAGCTGATGGCCGCCGAAGAAGCCCGCTACGCGATCATGGCGACACTGGTCTCGCAGGTGAGCCAGGCCTATCTCAATCTGCGGGCGCTCGACCTGACGCTGGAAATCTCCCGGCGCACGGTCGACTCCCGGGTGCAGTCACTCGAACTGGTCAAGGCCCGACTCGACGGCGGCGTGGCCGGCGTCATCGAATTACGGCAAGCCGAGACGCTGCTCTACACCGCCACGAAGTCGATCCCCGAGACCGAGAGGCAGATCGAGCAGACCGAGAACTTCATCAGTATCCTGCTCGGCCAGGATCCCGGACCGATCAAGCGCGGACGACCGCTGGAATCGCAGATTGCCGCCCCTGCCCTGCCCCCCGGCCTGCCGACGGAACTGCTGACCCGCCGCCCGGATGTGCGCCAGGCCGAGCAGCTGCTGGTCTCCGCCAACGCACAGATCGGCGTCGCCAGGTCCCTGCTCTTTCCGCAGGTCACCCTGTCGGGCTTCGCCGGTGCGGGCAGCCAGGACAACAGCGGCGCCCCGAACGTCGGACCTTACGGGATCTTCAGCGCGCTGCCGGCCGTCACCCTGCCGCTGTTCAACGCGGGCCGCCTGCGGGCGGGCGTGGATTTCAACGAGGCCCGCGCCGAGGAGGCCGCTTCCGTCTACCAGCAGACGTTGCTGCAGGCCTTTCGCGAGGTGTCCGACGCGTTGATCGACATCCGCAAGCGGCGCGAATTCCGCCAGCAGCAGGAGCTGCTGGTCGGCGCCCTGGGCGACGCCAGCGAGGTGTCGAAAATGCGCTACGAGGGCGGGGTCACGAGTTACCTGGAAGTGCTGGACACGGAGCGGCAGTTCTTCGAGGCCGAAATCGACCTGGTGCAGGCGAAGCGCGACGAAGCCGCGAGCGTAATCCAGCTCTACCGGGCCCTGGGCGGCGGGTGGCAGCCCGATTCCGCCGGCATGGCCGCGGCCGAGAGCGCCACCGGCAGCGAACTGGCCGCCGCGGGTCCGCCTTGAAGCCGATCGCGACACCGCGACCGGCAGTCAGTTGCAGATCCGGCCAGCCTCCGCCCGCCGGGCGTTGGGACCGAGCACACGAAGGAGACCACCTTGGGCAAGAAAAACGACAAGAAGAAAGTCGCTGAAGAGAAAGGGCTGGCGAGGAGCAGTGCTGCCGGGAAACGCGGGGGGAAGAAGGCCGCCGTCACCCGCGCCGCGAGCGACGCTGGCGACGCACCGGACAGCGGCGGAAAACTCTCCAGCAAGGACTACGCGCGGGAACTCAAAAAGCTGCACGTCGAACTGGTGAAGATGCAGGAGTGGATCAAGGCCAGGGGCCTCAAGGTCTGCATCGTCTTCGAGGGACGCGACGGCGCCGGCAAGGGCGGCACGATCAAGGCGATCACCGAGCGCGTCAGCCCGCGCGTGTTCCGGGTCATCGCGCTGCCCGCACCGACCGAGCGCGAGAAAACGCAGATGTACGGTCAGCGCTACCTGCCGCACCTGCCAGCCGCAGGCGAGGTCGTGATCTGGGACCGCAGCTGGTACAACCGTGCCGGCGTGGAGCGGGTGATGGGCTTCTGCACCGAGCAGCAGGCGAAAAGCTTCCTGGAAGTGATCCCGATGTTCGAGCAGCTGATGGTCAAGTCCGGGATCATCCTGCTCAAGTACTGGCTCGAGGTGAGCGCCGAGGAGCAGACGCGGAGGCTCACGGCACGCATCGACGACGGACGCAAGATCTGGAAGCTCTCGCCGATGGACCTGAAGTCGTACGACCGCTGGGACGACTACACGCGCGCGCGCGACGAGATGTTCATCGCCACCGACACCGCCTGGGCCCCGTGGTACGTGGCCCGCTCCGAGGACAAAAAGCGCGTGCGGCTGAACGTGATCAGCCACCTGCTCAGGCAGGTCCCGTACAAGACCGCACCGAGGGAGAAGGTCAAGCTGCCGAAGCGCAGGATCGGGCGGTACAAGCCGATCGACTACGACTTCAGGTACGTGCCGGAGAAGTATTGATTCCGCCGAAACGGTGCCGGCTCAGGCCCGCAGGCCGATGGGTACGCGCCGGGTGCCCCAGATTGCCTCACAGTACTGCTGGATCGCGCGGTCGGACGAGAACCTGCCCGAACGCGCCGTGTTGAGGATCGACATGCGCGTCCACCGCTGCCGGTCGCGGAAAGCGCGCTCCACCGCCGCTTGCGCCTCCACGTAGGCGCGATAATCGGCGAGGAGCATGAACTCGTCGTGATCGAGGAGATGGTCGAGCATCGGCCGGAACAGCCCTGCGTCGCCCCGTGAGAAGGTGCCATCACCGATCATGTCGATTACGCCGCGCAGCTCCGTATCACGCTCGTAGAACTCGCGCGGCCGGTAGCCACCTGCCTTCACCGACTGCACCTCCGCGGCGGT
>JAKLLP010000440.1 GCA_023150055.1 Gammaproteobacteria bacterium
GGCTGCAGGCGATGTTTCAGCCTCTGCCAGGCTTTCCCCACCCTGTTCGACGCCATCGATGCCACCGATACCGGCGAGCTGGAGGGGGTGCCCCGCAAGGTCTACTGGGAGGTGGTGGATCACTGCTATCTCTGCGACATGTGTTTCATGTCCAAATGCCCCTACGTGCCACCGCACGAGTGGAACATCGATTTTCCCCATCTGATGCTGCGCGCGAAGGCCAAGCGGTTTCGCGACCAGGGTGCGCAATGGCGTGATCGCGTGCTGGCGGCCACTGACCGGGTCGGCAGTCTCGCGGGGATCCCCGTCGTTGCCGAGGCCGTCAACGCGGTGAACGCGACGCAGGCAGGTCGTGTGCTGCTCGAGGCGACGCTGGGTGTCGCCCGCGATGCGCCACTGCCGCGTTATCACTCGAGCACGGCGCGCAGTCGGATCGGTGCGGGACGACCGGAGCCACCGGCGCCGACCGGGGAGGCCGGAGTCACCCGCGGCAAAGCGGTGTTGTTTACCACCTGCTATGGCAATCGCAACCTGCCGCAGATGTGCGAGGACCTCGTCGCGGTCTTCGAGCACAACGGCATCCACGTCGCACTGGCGGGGAGCGAGCGCTGCTGCGGCATGCCGCAGCTGGAGCTCGGCAACCTGGAAGCCGTGGCCGAGGCGCGCGCGGCCAATGTACCCGAGCTGGCCCGCTGGGTTCGCGAAGGCTGGGACATCGTCGCGCCCGTGCCGTCCTGCACGCTGATGTTCAAGCAGGAATTGCCGCTCATGTTCCCCGATGACGAGGACGTCAAGCTCGTGGCGAAGGCCTTCTATGATCCCTTTGAATACCTGGCCCTGCGTCACAAGGCCGGCAAGCTGAAGGTGGACTTCGCCACCGGTCTCGGTCGCATCGCGTACCAGGTTCCCTGTCATCTGCGGGTGCAGAACATTGGCCTGAAGACGAAAGAGCTGCTCGAACTGGTGCCCGACACGACAGTCCAGGCGATCGAGCGCTGCTCGGGGCACGACGGCACCTACGGAGTCAAGGCGCGGTTCCGCAGGCAGTCCCTGAAGATTGCGGCACCCGTGATCAGCCGGGCCCGCGACGCCGGCGCGGACCATCTCACCAGTGATTGCCCGATGGCCGGCGCCCAGGTTGCCGGCGGGCTGGAGAAGGACAACTACTCCCATCCCCTGGCGCTGATGCGGCGCGCTTACGGCATATAAGAAAACGGCGGGGAGGGCAGTCGGGGATGAATCAACTCGGCATCGATGATCTTTACACGCTCGAGGATTATGCCCGGCACCGCAACGAGTTCCGTGCCCGTGTCATGGAGCACAAGCGTCATCGCCGGCTGCACCTCGGTGAGCACCTCACGCTGTGTTTCGAGGATCGTCTGACGATTCACTACCAGGTGCAGGAGATGTTGCGCGTCGAACGCATTTTCGAGGAAGAGGGTATCCGGGCCGAGCTCGACGCCTATAACCCCCTGATTCCGGACGGGCACAATTGGAAGGCCACTTTCCTGATCGAGTACCCCGACCCTGTCGAGCGGGCCCGCGAGCTTCGCCGGCTCGTGGGCATCGAGTATCACGTGTGGGTCCAGGTCGATGGCCACGAAGCCGTGACCGCTATTGCGGACGAAGATCTCGAGCGCAGCACCGAGGACAAGACGTCGTCTGTGCACTTCCTGCGGTTCGAGCTGACGCCGGCGATGATCGGCTCGCTCAAGTCGGGTGCATTATTGCGGGCCGGGATCGATCATCCTGAGTGCCGGGTGCGGGTCGAGTCGGTGGCGGAGTTGTTGCGCGAGTCCCTGGTCGCGGACCTCGAGTGAGCCGACTCCTGTGCCGCAGGTCGGCTTTCAGAGCCGACTGGGACGAGCGCGATGGGTGAAATATCTGCGGCTTGCAGTTTCCCCGCCGTGGAGCCGCGGGCCGACAAGCTGCCAGGCAGCGGCTAGTGTGGCGTTCCGCAGATACATTGACAGTCTGCGATGGGCGGACCGCCCGGAGGCGGGAGTCTCCGCCCAAAGCGAGTA
>JAKLLP010000441.1 GCA_023150055.1 Gammaproteobacteria bacterium
GACCACGTCCCTGCAGGCGGCATTGATTTCCGTGGCCGACCACGGGACCTCTATGCGGTGAATCCTGGCCGACTCCAGCAGGCGGCGAGTGTGCGCCTGCAGACGGAAGGCGGCCGCACCCTGGTGCGTCGGGTACACCCGGATGCCCTCGAAAACCGAGGAACCGTAGTGCAGGGCGTGCGTCAGGACGTGAATCCTGGCATCCGCCCATGGAACCAACTTGCCGTTATGCCAGATCCACTCACTCGTTTTGATGGGCATAGCGCCACCCTGATGTTCAATTACCGAATTTGGATTCAGGCCCGCGCCACGCCGGCGGGAGCCTCCTGTTTCTGTTCAGTCGCGTTGGCCTGGCGGCAAACGCGGTTGATCACGTCCAGGTAGGCGAACGCCCCCGCTTCGACGATATCCGTGCTGATGCCATGGCCACGGTGGCTCGAGCCATTATAGTCGACCGTAACGGTGACCTCACCCTGGGCATCCTCGCCCATGCTCACGCTCCGGACCTCGAAATTGCACAGCTCCATGGCGATACCGGTGGCGCGTTCGAGCGCCTTGAACGATGCCTCTATCGGGCCGTCACCCACCGCAGCTTCGTTGATCACGCGCCCGTCGGCGTGGCGCAGGCGGACCGCCCCGGCAGCGATCTTGCCGGTGCCGGCCGTTATGTGCAGTTCTTCCAGCGTCCAGGGACCGCTTGCGCCCGCATCGGTGTTCATGATGATGGCTTCGATATCGGTATCGAACAGCTCTTTCTTGCGGTCGGCCAGTGCCTTGAATTCGGCGAAGGCCCGATTGAGTTCTTCCTCATCGAGGCTGAAACCAAGCTGCTGTGCGCGATCGCGGAAGGCATGCCGCCCGCTGTGCTTACCGAGCACGAGATTGGAGCGGCTGATGCCCACATCCTCGGGGCGCATGATTTCGTAAGTCGACGCATGCTTGAGCATGCCGTCCTGGTGGATACCGGACTCATGGGCAAAAGCGTTCTCCCCGACGACTGCCTTGTTCCTCGGCACATGCATGCCCGTAATGCTCGAGACCAGTCGGCTGGTGGGATAGAGACGGCGTGAATCGACGCCGCAATCGACGCCGAAATGCCCGGCGCGCGTGCGCAGGGCCATGACGACTTCCTCGAGTGCGCAGTTGCCGGCCCGCTCACCGATGCCGTTGATGGTGCACTCGATCTGGCGGGCGCCGGCACGAACCGCAGCAAGGCTGTTGGCGACTGCCATGCCGAGGTCGTCGTGGCAGTGCACGCTCAGGACGACCTTGTCGATTCCCTTCACGTGACGGGCCAGGTACTGAAACAGGTCCGAAAACTCGTCGGGCACCGTGTAGCCCAGGGTGTCGGGAATATTCACCGTGGTGGCGCCCGCCTCGATGACGGCCGAGACCACTTCGGCGAGAAAGGACGGCTCGGTGCGGGAGGCATCCTCGGCCGAGAACTCGATATCGGTGCAATGGCTGCGGGCGAGGCGCACGGATTCGACCGCGCGGCGGATGATTTCCTCCTTCGCCATCTGCAGCTTGTAGGTACGGTGGATTTCACTGGTGGCGATGAAGACGTGAATCCTCGGCCGCTCGGCCGGTCGCACGGCTTGCCAGGCGCGTTCGATGTCGCCGGCGTGGCAGCGGGCCAGACCACAAATCGTCGGTCCCCTGATCTCAGCGGCTATGGTCTGCACGGCATCGAAGTCTCCGGGCGACGCCGCAGGGAAGCCCGCCTCGATGACATCGACCTTGAGGTCGCGCAGCGCCGAGGCCACGCGCAGTTTCTCGTTGAGAGCCATGCTGCAGCCGGGCGCCTGTTCGCCGTCGCGCAGCGTGGTGTCGAAAATCAGCACGCGATTACCGGTCACGTTGTCCATGTCGTGTCTCCTCGTGTCGCAGGCACTCGCTCCGCCTGAATCTCTGCCGTCTCCATCCCGTTCGCACGGACGCACAGGTCGCGCGAGGCGGGGAACGTTCCGTAGTCCCCTGAGCGGCCAACGCCACCCGGTTTGTCGCTTCCCAAAAAAAAACC
>JAKLLP010000442.1 GCA_023150055.1 Gammaproteobacteria bacterium
GCGGCTCAGTGAGACCGCCTCCTGGTGCGGCGGCGGAGCGTCGCGGATGAGGTGGCCCCGGATCCGGCGCGGGATCCTCGTCGGCCTCGGCGTGCTCGCCGTCGCGTCTGCCGGCGCATGGCTCTACCGGATCTACTTCACGGCGACGAGTTACGCCCTGCAGCGCGCCGAGTCGCTGGCGTTCCGACGAATGGTCATCGCCCAGACGGATGAACGGGGCAGCTACCGGTTTTTCCTGGCGACCAACCGGAGTGAGCAGAACGACTCCGCCGCGATCGAGGAGCGCTTCGGCACCGCTCAGGCCCGCGCCCTGACCTTCGGATCGTTCGATGTGATCATCGAACCCACGCTCGGTCTCGGGATGCTCATCAATCCGACGGACTGGCTCCAGAGCCGCGAAATTCAGCTGCAGGACACGCGGCTGCTCGAACCGGGCGCCTTCGCAGGCGAGCTGCGGGCAATCGTCGACCGTGCACCGCAGCGCACGCTGCTCATCGTGGTGCACGGCTTTCGGGACAGCTTCCCCTCGGCGTTGCGCAAGACGGCGTTCCTCGGCCACGTGCTGGATCTCAACACGCCGATTCTCGTGTTCGACTGGCCGGGCAACCAGGGTAGTTCTCCGCGGGGTTACCTCCGGGCGCGCCGGGCCGCGAAGGACTCGGCGGGTGACTTCGCCGAACTTCTCGAGCTGATCGTGCGCGAGGTCGCGCCCGATCGGGTGTCCATCATGGCCAACAGCATGGGCGGGCAGGTCGTGGTCGATGCATTGCGCATGCTCTACAAGGGCGGTGGTCCGGCAGCCGCTCGCCCGCTGATCGACGACGTGCTGCTGACCGCACCGGACGTCGACTACAGGGAGTTCAACCAGGAGTTCCGGCTGGCGCTCGAGGCACTGGCGCGCCATACGACGATCTACGTGTCGTCGAACGATCGGGCATTGCTGGCGAGCCGCCTGCTCAACCGCAGTCGGCGGCTCGGCGAAAGCAGGCTGCGTCCCGGCCAGTCCGAGGATCTCATGCGGGCGATCGACCACGACCCCAACCTCGATCCGATCGCGGTGGTGGACGTCACGCCAGTCAACCGCACCCGAAACTTTCACAACTTCAGCCTGGAGACGCCGGAGTTCTACGACGACGTGTACCTGCGCCTCGGCAACCCGCGGATGCCCCGTCATCGGCTGCTTTATCCGGTGGAGAGCACCGATGGCACGGTGTACTGGGTCCTGACGCGCGGCCGGTAGAAGGTGCCGATCCCGAGCGAAGGCGCGCTAAGCATTCGATAGACTGATCCGGCGGGAAGTCCAGTCGGGCCACAGCTGGAGCGAGGACGGAACATGAAAACGAACCACCGATCGGCGCCGGCAGCGCCGGGCTGGACCCGGCTGGCGCTCCTGGCGGTGCTGTCGGGCGCCGGTTGCACCGGCTTCGAAACCGCCGTCTGGCACGACGTCCGTCTGACCGAAGAGTTCACGCTGGAGAAGGCCGCAGACGTCCGTACCTTCGGCGATTACCTGGCGCTCGAGGAGCGCCTGCTGGCCGAACTCGATGCGAAAGTCTACGCCGTCACCGGGGCAGGTCCCGAGAAGGGGCTGCTGCGTTTCAGCCCCGGGAGTGTCTCGGACCCACGGGCGTGGAACCCGAACTGGAATCGCAGTTTCGAGTTGCCGGCGGCAAAGCCCGCCGGCGGGATCCTCCTGCTGCACGGCATGTCGGACTCGCCCTACAGCCTGCGAGCCCTGGGGGAGTCGCTCAACCGCCAGGGGTACCAGGTCGTCGGCCTGCGTCTGCCGGGAAACGGCGCAGCGCCTTCCGGGCTTAAGTACGTGGTGTGGGAAGACATGGCCGGCGCGGTGCGCATTGCGATGGACCATCTCGCCAGCGAACTCGGCGACAAGCCGATTCATATCGTGGGCTACTCCATCGGCGCCGCGCTGGCGCTCAACTTCACCCTCGATGCGCTCGACGGGCGGACCGCTCCGCTGCCGGCAAGTCTCATCCTGGTTTCTCCCGCCATCGG
>JAKLLP010000443.1 GCA_023150055.1 Gammaproteobacteria bacterium
GGACCGCCCGGAGGCGGGGGTCTCCGCCCAAAGCGAGTATCTGATGAACGAGGGCGGGCGCGACGGCGGAGACCTCCCGCCGCAAGGGCGGTCATGGGTAGCAAGTTATTTGCGGGACACCACACTGGCGACGGTTTCGGTTACGTTCCAGGCAGGATCACCCGTCAGCTCTTCTGCCCAGGGCGAATATCGTTGATGCCCCAGGCCTCGAGCTTTTTTTCGAAGGTCCAGCGCGGGTGGATGCGGTCGAGATCGGCGAGATCCTCGTTGCTCGCGAAGTCGTAGGCGTTGCCGAGGTGGTTGTACCACTGCGCGTAGCGCAGCGGATAGACGACCTCCTCGCTGAAGAAGCTCACCAGCTTCATGACCGGCAGCGGAAACTGCCGATAGCGGAAACTGGTCCCGTGGCGGTTCTCGCGCGTTGCAATCGCGACGAGCTCGTGGCCCGTGTGCGCGGAGGAAGCGATCGAAAAATCCTGGTTGGAGAAGACTTCAGGGTACTCGAAGCAGGTACCTACCCACTTGCCGACGTCGCGCACGTCCACCCAGTTGACGAGGAAGTCGGGCTCCGTGATCCCAGGGATGTTGTTTTCCCGGATCATCGTGCGCGACAGGCTGGTATCGCCGCGCAGGTGCGCCTCGGCGGTCGTGTAGTCCACCCGGTGCATGGCGTAGTAGTACGACGGACGGTAGATGCAGGTGACGTTGACGCCCTGGCCGCGCAGGAAATTGGAGATCAGCAGCCGCTGGTGAATCCACCAGGGTATTTCCGGCACGTAATCGGCGATACCCGAGACCTTGTCGGGCGGAAACACCAGGGTGATCACGTGACCGACGGTTGGGTTCGCCCTGAGCGCGCCGAGTGCGGCCATCACCTGGCGCATGACGGCGGCGCGACCGCCGACCGGGTCCTTGCCGTGGTTGGTGATCTTGCCGGCCTTGCTGGTGTTGGCGGTGACGTAGAGCACCACGCCATCACAGCCAGCGAAAGCGCTCGTCAGCGCGGCCTCCGAGTTCATGTCCACGTTCGGGTGCAGCGTCAGCAACCCGGGATGCGACTGCTCGGTAATCTTCAGCAGCCGCTCCAGCCGTGCCGCGGCCTGCGTGCCCGGCGTGCGGTACAGGGCCCGCACGCGGAACTTGCGGGTCTTGGTCAGCTCGTCGACGATCGCGTAGCATTCCCAGCCGGTGGCGCAGGTCACCGCCACCAGCGGCAGCTCGCTCACGGGCACAGGCGCAGCGGACGCGGGTTCACGCCCTGCCCTGATCTTCAACACCGCGTCGATCAGCCGCCTGTTCTTCGCCTTGATGGCCTGCTGGGCCATGTTTACTGCGGTATCTCTATCCATCGACGCTTACCCCTCGTGTGACGACCCGTGGCGCGGCTTACTGCCCCGCCGCGGCGGGCGGGAAGAACCAGTTGGGGCCCTGGCAGTTCTCCGTGAGCGCCAGGTTCACCGCGACCTCCTCGACCGGGAACGGTTCGACGACGACGAGCCCGGCCGGTTCCCCGCGCTGGGCGGGCGTGCAGTGCACGCCATCGCCATCGATATCGAGCCAGCCGTAGACGATGAGCCCCTCGCCCCCGCCCGCTTCATAGCTCACCGCACCGCTGAAAGCCGCAGCCGGCCCGGTGAAGCCGCCGAGTTCCTTCAAGGGATGACGCAAGGGACCCTCGCCGGACCATGCGTGATAGGCGAGCACGTGCACGGTACCCTGCGGCGTGCTGCCGTCGGCGAGGCGTGCCGAGCCGCTGATCCGCACTTCGCGCAGCTCGGGCGCGGGCTCGGAGCAGCCGGCCAGCACCAGCATCGCGCAACAGGCAGCCGTAGCCGATCCGCGCCCCACGATCATGCTCCACCTCCCAGCTCGATCGGCGGCATGCCGAATACGCGCAGGAAATTGCCGGACAACACCTGCTCCATCTCGTCCGGCGTGTACCCGGCCTCTTTCATGGCGGCGACTACGGCGGCAAGGTGCGACTCGATGTAACCCGGGAACTGCGGTCC
>JAKLLP010000444.1:0-1695 GCA_023150055.1 Gammaproteobacteria bacterium
GACGACGAACGTCGGCGCGATGGCGATCGTGCGGAACACCCAGGACAGCGGCGCGCCGACCAGCAGGCCGGCGGCGCCGGACAGGCCGCAGCAGATCCACAGTTCGTCGGCGGTGAGGCCGCGCACGACAACAGGGTGGCGGTTGAGCCGATGCGGAAGGAACGTGACCGTCCCGTCCGCACGGACGTGCTGCTGCTCGGACATACCGGCCTCGCCTTACAGGATGCCGGTGGCTTCGGTGAGCAGCCAGATGCCGATCACGAGCAGCACGGCACCGATCGCGACGGTGAGGCCAAACTGGCCCCAGGTCTTGCGGCCGGTGTGGATTTCCGCGTAGGTGCCGTAGGCGTGGTAGCAGACGCCGATGAACATCGACGCCACGACCAGGAGGGCTACGAGCATGATGATGTCGTAGCCGTAGTTCCTGATCGTTTCCATGATGCCGTTGCCGGTGCCGCGGGTCGGGTTTTCCAACTGCGGCAAGCCTTGCGCGAACGACAGCGCGGGCAGCGCGGCGGAGCCCAGTGCCACAGCGGCGCGCTGGGCAAGGCGGGAATGGAGGATGCGGTTTTGCATGGTCGTGCCTTTCAGGTCAGGAGAGGAGGAAGAAGCTCAGGACGAGGTACATCGCGACGAAGCGGATGCAGACGCCGAGGAACTGGCGCTGGTTGAGGCGGCTCTCGGACCACCCCACGTAGGCCGTTCGGATGGCCCAGACGCCCCAGACGAGGAGCACCGCGAACACGGCGCCGACCAGGACGGTCGCCATCGCCGAAGGCGCGATGCCGCTGTTGGCTTGAAATGCCGAGACCTGGGCGCCGTTCATGGCTTGGCTTCCGTAGTCGTCGGCGATGGCGAAGCGGACCGCTCGGTGCGGTAGTCGCTGGCCAGTTCGGAGGGGTCGCGCGGCTGGGCACGCGACGGTGTGAGATGGGCCTGGATGCCGGCGCGCACGCGCGCCAAGTCAGCCAGCAACCGCGGGTAATCGAAGTGGTAGCGCTCGCCCGGCTGGATGGGGGCACGCGCGGCGCTGTCGGCGACGGTGCGCTCCAGCGCGTCGAGTTGGCGCAGCGCGGCGACCAGCTCCTGGCGCTGTGCGGGGGACTCGGCCAACGCCATCGGGGACTGACCCAGCAGCAGGGCCGTCACGAGAAAAATGGGCACGCCGCGATGCGCGGCGCGCTGCCAGATCGGAGCCAACATCGCGCCATTCCTGTGTGATCAGAATAGTGCGATGGTGGAGTTCAGGGTGACTGCAGGCAGCAAACAATAGGAAACTGCGCTGATCGGTTTGATTGGCAGCGTGCGTCCAGTTCGCTCAGGGAGTGGTCGTCAGGCCAGAATTCAAGAAGGGAATTTCCACCGGCCGCGTGGCAAAATATCAACGCTCTTACAAAGATCCAGGATAAAAATGCAAGGACTGACCTTTAGAACTGATCAAGATTTTGAGGAAATTTGCTGCTACCTCATGAGGGACTGGGTCGCGCGGAATATGAGGTATGACGTGCAATTCAGAAGATACGGGACGTTGTTGCATAAATCGTTGCTCTTCCAGCGGTAGGCTTGCTGCATGAGTCAGCCCCGCAAACCCCGCTATAGAACCAGCAACTGGAAGCAGTACAACGCATCCCTCAAAGCTCGAGGCTCTTTGACGGTGTGGCTGGACAAGGGTATGTGCTGGTTTGCCACGGCAAG
>JAKLLP010000444.1:1705-2003 GCA_023150055.1 Gammaproteobacteria bacterium
AGTGGCAAACGCGGACGCAGTCGGAAGTTCTCTGATGCAGCAATCCAATTTTGTTTGACGCTCAAGAACCTGTTTGGCTTGGCACTGCGGCAGACCACGGGTCTTGCCGAGTCGGTGCTGCATTTGTGTGGGCTTGCTTGGCCGGTACCTGACTTCAGCACGCTGTGCCGGCGCCAGCTCGATTTGAATGTACAAGTGCCGTACACACGCAGCCAAGCGGGACTGCATTTGCTGGTTGATTCAACGGGAATCAAGTTCTTGGGTGAAGGCGAGTGGAAATGCAAAAAGCATGGCCCTG
>JAKLLP010000445.1 GCA_023150055.1 Gammaproteobacteria bacterium
GCGGAGCTGCCGATGCCCGCCGCCCAGCACCAGATGTTCTCGCGTATCGCGAGCAGCAGGTAAGCGATCGCGAGCGCGACGGCGGCCGCCTCCCAGGCCGCTGCGGACAGCAGCCAGCCCGCGCAGTTATCGGGCGTGCAGTCCATCGCGGCTTTCCGGCCACAGGCCGATGTGACGTACCTGCACCGCCGTGCTCATGGGACCCACTGGATTGCCTGCTCAATCGCTCTCGATACGCGGCGTGCTCGTGATCGGCAGGTCGGCGTTGACGTACTTGACGACGAACACCATCGACGCCGACTGCTCCATGCTGGCCCGCATGCAGCGCTCGATCGCACCCGTGACGGCGGAAAACTCGCCGCGCAGTTGCGTACTGAGCTGGTTGGTCACGACCTCGAGACCGGGCTCCGCTCGCAGGCGCAGGATGAATTCGCGGATCGCCGCGGTGAAGTCGTCGGCGAGCGGGTACAGGCTGATTTCGGCGGTAATGCGCACTTCATGTCTCCTCGGGTGTCAGCGCGGCTGCCGGGCCGGGCGTTTCAAAGCGTCCAGGCGATACTGATGCCGGCCTGCCGCGGGTCGCCCAGGCGAATGTAACGGGTCGGCTCGAACGCCGGCGGCTCGTTGCCGAAATAAAACCCGCGCACGGCGTAATCCTCATCGAAGAGATTGCGCACCCAGGCCTCCAGGCGCCAGTGGCCCCACTCGCGGCCACCGCGCAGGTTGACGATCGCCGCCGCACTCGACTCGCGGTCGCCACCCTCGCTGAAATCGTAGTCGAAGCGGAAGCTGTCGCGTCCGCTGACATCGAGACGCGCCAACCAGCCGGCACCGGGTTGCCAGAGCGCGCCGAGCGCCCCGCTCCACTCCGGCGCGTGTGGAAACGACCCACCCTCGAAGGCGGGTTCCGCGCCGAAACGCCGCAGCTCCGTGTCGAGCACGCCGAGGGCCGCCGTGAGGAGCAGCGTCTCCGCTGCCTGCCAGCCGAGCGCGGCCTCGAGCCCCAGGGCGCGGCCGCTTTGCGCATTGTCGGTCAGGAACACGAAGCTCGTCGGGTCGTTTTCCACGAGCTGCACCGGGACCTTGACCTGCATGTCGCGACGCTCCTGCCAGAACAGGGCGAGGTCCGCCCACCAGGCACCCGACGGGCGCGCGTAACGCAGCCCGAGTTCGTAGTTCCAGGCGTGCTCGTCGTCGTAATTTTCCTGCGCCGGGGTCGCGGCCGGATAGACGACGAGGCCCGGGTTGATGCCGCCGGCCCGGTAACCGCGCGCAATGCGGGCATAGGCGACCGCGAGGTCAGTGAAGTCATGCGTCAGGGTGAACTCGCCACCCCAGAGGTGATCGTCCGGATAGAACCGGTTACCCACCTCACCGGAGGCGATCGCATCGAGCCGGCGGTCCTCGTAGTCGGCATCGCGCCGCTCCAGGCGCAACCCCAGCGAGAGCCGTGTCCCTTGCGCGACCGCAGTCGACAGCTCGCCGAAGAGCGCGAGGCTGGTAGCATCGTAGTCGCTGTCCACGGTGAACGCCTGCACGAAGGCAGGCTCGCTGTCTGCCGGATCGTCGTAGACGCCCTGCACGGCGCGATGGTTGTCTTCGCCGAGGTCGAGCAGGTAGAGCCCGGCGAGCCAGTCGATGCGCCCGGCGAGCCGCCCTTCGGGCCCGGACACCAGTCGCAGTTCCTGGTTGAAGGTGCGCCGCTCCCGGTCGTTGCGCTCGGTGAAGTCGTATTCGAACGGGGCCCAGAAGGCGGCGTTGCCCCAGTCGCCATCGAAGCTGAACAGGATGTCGGAGCTGGCGAGCCCGGTGATGCTGACGAGGGTCGCCCGTTCCCCGAGCGCGCCCGTGACGCGCATCGAGCCGGCGTTGGTGCGCTGCGCGTCCGCGCCCGGCTGGTCGGACTGCGTCGTGAAACCGTTGTCGATCGTCCAGGCGTCGTAGCCGTTGTCGAGATCGACATGAAAGACACTCGCATCGGCCTGCCAGCCGGCCAGCGG
>JAKLLP010000446.1 GCA_023150055.1 Gammaproteobacteria bacterium
ACCGCCTGCTCGGCAGGCCGTCCGATCGGTGCTTGCCGCTGCTGGAAAGAGGCAGCGCCGGGTCGGTTCTTCAGGCCGCGCGTTTCGCGATGCCTGCGGCAATATTCGGCCGGTCCGGGTGCACCGTGACCTGTCGCGTCTGCGGGTGCACGACGAGGTCCATGTCCTCCATCGGGATGGCGCCGAGCAGCACCTCGTCGCCGAGCACCATGGCACCGACGAAGCAGCGGCGGTTGCCGAAGCGAACCTCGACGGGGCCGACATAGTCCACTGGCGCGCGCGTGCCGTCGGCGAGCGTCACTTCCCGTTGCTGGTGGGCCGAGAGGCCTAGTTGAATCGCCACGTGGCGCGGAATGCACAGGTACATGGCGCCGGTATCCGCCAGGGCCCGCACCGGCACTGCGGCGAGATCGCAGCGCACCGGGTTGCGCAGTTCGAGGTTGGCGCAGGCGATTCCCATGTCGTCATCCTATCCAGCCCATCCCCGCGGTGCCACTCCTGAAACAACCGCAAGTCACTGGATTCGGCAGGCTGCCGGTGTGGTCTTCCGCAAATACGTTGACGGTCTGTGATGAGCGGACCGCCCGGAGGCGGGGGTCTTTGCCCAAAGCGAGTATCGATGAACAAGGGTGGGAGCGACGGCGGAGACCTCCCGCCGCAAGGACGGTCATTCCGGGCAAGTTGTTTGCGCAACACCGCACTAGAGCAGCATTTTTTTCATCGGCGTGAACGGCGGCCGCGGTGGCCAGGTCGGGCAGAGCGCTTCGACGACCACCATCAGGTCATCGAGGGTTTCGAAGGCTTCGCGCCGTGGTGTGGTCAGGGTGCGCAGGCCGCCGTCAGCGACCAGGTGGTCACGGCGTGCGGCGTCGCCAGGCGCATCAGGAGACGTCGGTGAAGAGTTCATCGAGCAGGGCCTCGCGGTCGAACAGCCGGAAGTACTCGCGCAGCTTCTCCCGGCCGATGGTCGCGCGGTTTGCGCGAAGCAGCGCGCGGATATCCTCCAGGTCCTGCGTCCTGCGCGGGTCGTTGACGAGGCCCTGCAGCTTGAAGGCGATCAGCCCTTCGAGGCTGATGACATGCAGCACGCCGAAAGGCGTGGTGTAGGGTTCCGCCCCGGCGAGCAGTTGCCGGGCCAGGGGCCGGCTTGCGTAGAGCAGGTCGAGCCGCTCATCACCGCGCAGGTAGTTCGCCGCATCGGCGCTGCGATGGATGCAGCGATACCCTCGTTGCGTCAGTTCGTGATCGAGGGCGTCCGCCGATGCGACATCGGTGAGGAGGTCGACGTCCTGGGTGGCGCGCACCACTCCGTAGGGTGCAAGGGCGAGGCCGCCGATGAGCGCGGCAGGCGCGCCGGCCGCTTCCAGCAGGGCGATGACCTCCGTGATCTGCCTGCCTAGCCTCGATGTGGCTGTCATGCCGGCATCGTGCCAAATCCAGTGGTTGTATTAAAGCGTCACGCCTGGCGCGCCGTTCCGGGCAGCAACTCCGGAAAATGGGGACAGTGACCCATTTTTGACCGAGCACAGCCCAACCATCACCGCTCGTGGAAATGGGTCACTGTCCCCAAATTTCGGTCAGGAGAAGTCGATGCCCTGCGCGAGCGGCAGGTCGGCGCCCCAGTTGATGGTCACGGTCTGCCGGCGCATGTAGGCCTTCCAGGCGTCCGACCCCGCCTCGCGCCCGCCGCCGGTCTCCTTCTCGCCGCCGAAGGCACCGCCGATCTCGGCGCCGGAGGTGCCGATATTGACGTTGGCGATGCCGCAGTCGCTGCCGGCGGCGGAGAGGAAGCGCTCGGCGTGCTGCAGCCGGTCGGTGAAGATGGCCGACGAGAGACCCTGCGGCACGGCGTTCTGCCGCGTGATCGCCTCGTCGAGGTCGCGGCAGGGGATGACGTAGAGGATCGGCGCGAACGTCTCGCGCAATACCGGCCCTTCGTGCCGCGCCAGCGCCACAAGCGCCGGCCGCA
>JAKLLP010000447.1 GCA_023150055.1 Gammaproteobacteria bacterium
ATGATTCGGGCTCCAGGGCCACGCGCTGCACTCGCCACAAACCGGCATCATCCGCGATCCTTCATGAATAGTGCGGGCTAGCGTGCCACCGCGCATCGTCCTGACGTCCGGTGAGCCAGCCGGCATCGGGCCGGAGCTGGTGATCATGCTGGCCGCCCGCCAGCCGGCGGCGGAGGTGGTCGTCGTCGCTGATCCGGACCTGCTCAGCGCGCGTGCCGCAGCGCTCGGCCTGCCGCTGCTGATCGAGCCCTATCGGCAGGAGGCCGCTGCTGCGCCGGCGCGGCCGGGTCGCCTGCTGGTGGAACCGGTACTCCTCGCCGCGCGGTCACTGCCCGGCAGGCCGGACCCGGCCAACGCCGGCTATGTTCTGGAAACATTGAAACGCGCCTGTCACGGTTGCCAGTCCGGAGAATTCGTCGCGATGGTCACCGCCCCCGTACACAAGGGAGTGATCAACGAGGCCGGCATCCCCTTCAGCGGCCACACCGAGTTCCTCGCAGAGATGACCGGCGCAAGCCAGCCGGTGATGCTGCTCGTCGCCGGCGAGCTGCGGATCGCGCTACTTACCACGCATATCGCGCTGCGCGAGGTGCCGGCCCAGGTCTCGCGGTCCCGAATCCTGAGCGTCACCCGGACCCTGGATGCAGGCCTGAGGCGGCTGTTCGGGATCCAGGCGCCACGGATCGCGGTACTCGGCCTGAACCCACACGCCGGGGAATCCGGCCACCTCGGCAGCGAGGAGCGCGACATTATCGGGCCCGCGCTCGAGGAGCTGCGCGGCGCTGGTCTCACGGTGAGCGGTCCGCTGCCCGCCGACAGCGCTTTCACCCGCGAGAGCCTCGCCCGATGCGATGCGGTGCTCGCCATGTACCACGACCAGGGGCTGCCAGTGCTCAAGCACGTCGGGTTCGGTGCGGCCGTCAACGTCACGCTCGGCCTGCCGATCATCCGCACCTCGGTGGATCACGGCACGGCCTTCGACCTCGCCGGGACGGGGAAGGCCGATCCGGGCAGTCTCGCGGCGGCGACCAGTCTCGCGCTCGAGTTGGCGCAGCGCCCGGCCGGCTAGACAATGCGGCCCCGCAAGTCGCTCGGACAGCATTTTCTTCACGACCCGAAGATCATCGCGAAAATCATCGCGGCAATCGAGCCGCAGCCCGGGGAACACTTCGTGGAAATCGGTCCCGGCCGTGGCGCGCTTACCTTCCCCCTGCTCGCCCGGGTCGGCAAGCTCGACGTCATCGAGGTGGACAGCCTGCTCGCTGCGGAGCTCGAGCGGCGTGCCGTCTCACCCGCACTGGTGGTGCACCGCGCCGACGCGCTCGGCTTCGACTTCACCCGGCTCGCAACCGGGCCGGCAAGCCTGCGGCTCGCCTCGAACCTGCCTTACAACATCTCGACCCCATTGCTTTTTCACCTGCTCGCGCAACAGCAGATCTTTCGTGACCTGCATGTCATGCTGCAGAGGGAGGTGGTCGAGCGCATGACCGCGCAGCCAGGCACCCGCGCCTACGGCCGCCTCACCGTGGCGCTCGCTGCCCGCTGCCGCGTGCAAAGCCTGTTCATCGTCAGGCCCGGCGCGTTCAACCCGCCGCCGCGGGTCGATTCCGCCATCGCGAGGCTGGTTCCCGACCGGCAGCTCGCCGCGAGAATCACCGACCAGTCCGCCTTCGACAAGGTGCTGACGCGAGCCTTTTCCATGCGCCGTAAGCGCCTCGCGAACGCGCTCAAGGGCCTGCTCACGCCCGCCGAGATCAACGCCTGCGGCATCGATCCGGACCTGAGGCCGGATGCGGTCGCCCCCGAGGGTTACATCGCGCTCGCCGCCCGGCTCGCCCGCGGCCTCAATGAGACGGTCGCCTGCTAGTGCGGCGTCCCGCAAGTACATTGACGGTCTGCGATGGGCGGACCGCCCGGAGGCGGGGGCCTGCGCCCAAAGCGAGTATCGATGAACGAAGGCGGGAGC
>JAKLLP010000448.1 GCA_023150055.1 Gammaproteobacteria bacterium
GGCGCGTCCGAGCGCGTGGACCACGAGATTAGATTGAGGGTAAGACCCATGAATATCATTGAAAAGCTCGAAGCCCAGGAAATCGCTGCCCTGACGGCGGGCAAGACCATTCCGGACTTTGCGCCGGGCGATACCCTGCGCGCCCGCCTCATTGGTGCGATGGATGGCGGTATCGATGGCCTGACGCTGTCGGCGGGGCTCCACATCGGCAGCCTGAAGCTGATCGAGGATCATCCTCGCTTCCACGACGTGAAGATCGGCCCCATCGTCTCCAGCGTGCGGGCGTTGAAGATATTTCTGAAGAGCGCCATGCGGCTCAAGCGTCTTCCCGACTACGTGGTGGTGGAAGGGCCGCTCGCGGGCGGCCATCTAGGCTTCGGGGACGACTGGCGAGAGTACGATCTGCGCCAGATCGTCGCGGAGATTGTCGCGTTCCTCAAGGAGGAGGAGCTCGATATTCCTGTTATCGCAGCGGGTGGCGTGTTCACGGGTACCGACGCGGTGTCTTATCTGCGGATGGGAGCGGCGGCCGTGCAGGTTGCGACTCGTTTCACGGTGACGAGCGAGTGCGGTCTGCCGGCGCGCATCAAGCAGGACTATTTCCGGGCCGAGGAAGCGGACCTGGTGGTTTCGGGCGTGTCGCCGACGGGTTATCCGATCCGTCTCCTTTCCTACAGCCCCTGTTTCACCTCGAACATCAAGCCGCAGTGCGAGGCCTTCGGTTACCTCCTCAGCCGGGAAGGCACCTGCGCCTACCTCGACGCCTACGAGGCCACCGGGCTCGACGAGAAGGGCAACAAGCTGCCCGTGCAGGAGAAGGTCTGCCTCTGTTATCACTTCAGCAAGTTCAACTGCTATACCTGCGGGCATTACGTGTATCGGCTGAAGGACACCACCCATCGACTGTCGGATGGCCGCTACCAGGTGCTCAGCGCCGAACACGTCTTCCGCGATTACCAGTTCAGCACTGAGCACCGCGTCGCGTTGCCCGAGCCGATCGAACTCGAGCCGGCGGCGGTGGTCGGCCGCTGAGTCCGTCGTACGGCGGTTTTCCGATCGCCGCGACCCGATCCGCGCCCCGCGCTCAATCACCGGGCGCGCGGTGATCCGCGCGTGCCACTGATGCTGCGAACGGCGGCCAGCGCCCGCTCCCGGGCGGCACGGTGCTCGACTATCGGCAAGGGATAGTCCTTACCCAAGCCGACGCCGGCGGATTTCAGCGTAGCCGGGTCAGCCTGCCACGGGGCGTGCAGGTAACGGGCAGGCAGGCGCGCGAGTTCGGGCAGCCAGCGCCGCACGTAATCGCCCTGCGGGTCGAATTTCTGTCCCTGCAGCACCGGATTGAAGATCCGGAAATAAGGCGCCGCATCGGCTCCGCAACCGGCCACCCATTGCCAGCTCGCGGCATTGTTGGCGAGATCGGCATCGACCAGGGTATCCCAGAACCAGGCCTCGCCCTCGCGCCAGTGGATCAGCAGATGCTTTACCAGGAAGGAGGCCGTGATCATGCGCACGCGGTTGTGCATCCACCCGGTCGTCCACAGTTCCCGCATGCCCGCATCGACCAGAGGATAGCCCGTATGTCCGCGCTGCCAGCGGCGCAGTGCTGCCGGCGCCCGGCGCCAGGGAAATTGCGCGTATGCCGGCTGGAAGGGCCTGGTGGCGAGGTCGGGCCAATGGTGCAGCAGGTGAATCGAGAACTCACGCCAGCCGATCTGGCGCAGGAACGCCTCTGCGCCGGCCCCGATTCGGCTGTCGCCCGCTGCGCGCGAGCGCAGCGCGTGCCAGATCTGGCGCGGCCCGATTTCACCGAAGTGCAGGTGCGGCGACAGCGCGGAGGTGCCTGCGAGGTCGCAGCGATCGCGCCGCTGCGGGTAGTCAGCGAGACTCTTGTCGACGAAATGCCGCAGGGAACGTTGCGCCGATGCTTCGCCCGGCTGCCAGCGCGCGCGCAGACCGGCCGCCC
>JAKLLP010000449.1 GCA_023150055.1 Gammaproteobacteria bacterium
AGACACCGGAGGCTGTTGAAGAAAGTGCTTTGGACAGCGCGCTGAGCAGCATATTTCGGGCAGTGAAGGCCGCGACCGTCTACATCAAATCCTTGTGGGGCGAGGAGTATTTTCCGCCTGAGCCTACCAGTCGTGAAAATGAAATGAGTGTGGTCCAGTCGGCCGTCCTGAACGGTCATCGTGTCATGCTTACTGGCGATGCCGGGCGTGAGGCGCTGCAAGAGGTTATTGACTACGCGCCTATTGCCGGACTCGCGTTGCCAGGTATTCGGTATTTCCAGGTACCTCATCATGGTGGGCGGCACAATGTCTCGACAGAAATTCTGGATCAACTGGTTGGTTCACGATTGGACAGTATGCCGGACACGCATACCTGGAATGCCATTTGCAGTTCTGCCAAAGCCGATGAGGATCACCCGCGGAAGTCCGTAATTCGTGCTGTATTACACCGAGGTGGGCACTGGGCGGCAACCGGAAGCAAGAGTCTCCGCATCGGGGCGGGCATTACCCGCGATGGCTGGGTATCAATTCCTCAAGCAGAGTACCCAGAAGCACAAGAGAGTTGAGTGGTCTATGAATGCGATGTCGCTCTTTGAATTACCAACCTCTGTGCTCGAAGACCTCACATGGCCGTGGTGGCGAAGATTTTGGAATCGACCGCCGGAGTGTATTGACCCAGTAAAACACTGCTCAGGTGACGACCTTGCTCCTACGCAATCTGGAGTCGAACTGTTGCTTTGCGATCCTTGTCGATCCTTCACGCGGAGTGCCTTCGGGTCTCTGAATCGCCCCGGGTTTCGTGGAGGCCGTTTGGTTTTAGTCAGGCCATGACAGCCTGACCTGTTTGACTACGGTAATAGTTTGCCTCAGCTTCAGCCGGCGGCACGTAGCCTATAGGCGCGAGCAGCCGATGATGGTTGAACCAGGCCACCCACTCAAGAGTCGCCAACTCCACCGCTTCCGCGTTCCTCCAAGGCCCGCGACGATGGATCAACTCCACATTGTAGAGTCCGTTGATCGTCTCGGCCAAGGCGTTGTCGTAGCTGTCGCCCTTGCTGCCGACTGATGTCTCGATGCCCGCCTCGGCGAGCCGTTCGGTGTAGAGGATGGACACATATTGCGCCCCTCTGTCCGAATGGTGGATCAAGGCATCCCGCTGGGGCTGGCGTGCCCACAAGGCCTGCTCCAGCGCATCGAGCACAAACTCGGTGTGCATGGAGCGGCTGACGCGCCAGCCGACGATGTAGCGGGCAAACACATCGACGACGAAGGCGACGTACACGAACCCCTGCCCAGTCGAGACATACGTGAAGTCGGAGAACCAGAGCTGATTCGGGCGCTCGGCCACAAACTGCCGCTTGACCCGATCCAGCGGGCAAGGCGCAGCAGGATCACCGCGCGTCGTGCGGACGGCACGCCCACGCCGGGCGCCGGCGAGCCCCTCGATGCGCATCAGCCGCTCAACCGTACAGCGGGCCACCTCGACGCCTTCGCGGTGCAACTGCCGCCACACCTTGCGCGCGCCATACACCCGTAGGTTGGCTTGCCAGACTCGCTGGATCTCTCCGATCAAACGCTTGTCGCGCAGCGCTCGGGCGCTGCGCAGCTCAGGATTGCGCCGGCGTGCCACCCGGCGTCGATACGCCGACGGGGCAACCTGCAAGACCTTGCAGATCGGCTCGACCCCGAGACGCTCCCGGTGCATGTCGATGAAGTCGTGGGTCACTTGTTGCGGCGGTCGAGCTCCGCCTGCGCGAAATACGCGCTGGCCAGGCGCAGGATCTCGTTGGCCCGCTTCAATTCCCGAACCTCCCGCTCCAGCGCCTTGATCCGTGCGGTCTCGGCACTGCTGACCCCGTCCCGCTGGCCGGTGTCCCGCTCGTGCTGCCGAACCCAGGCATGCAGTGTCTGGGCCGTGCAACCGATCTTCGCTGCAATCGACTGGATCGCCGCCCATTGTGACG
>JAKLLP010000044.1 GCA_023150055.1 Gammaproteobacteria bacterium
CACACCGGAGGCGAGCACGTTGCGCTGGAAGACCTCGGCGTAGCCGCCGAGCGAGGCCACACCCTCCTGAATGCGGGCGCCGCCGGAGTCGTTGAGCCCGATCACCGGCGCGCCGACTTTCAGCGCCTGGTCCATGATCTTGCAGATCTTCTCCGCGTGCGCCTCGGAGAGGGAGCCGCCGAACACGGTGAAGTCCTGGCTGAAGACGAACACCAGCCGCCCGTTGATGGTGCCGTAGCCGGTCACCACGCCGTCGCCGGGCACTTTCTGCTCGGCCATGCCGAAGTCCGTGCAGCGATGCTCCACGAACATGTCCCATTCCTCGAAGCTGCCCTCGTCGAGGAGCAGGGCGATGCGCTCGCGCGCCGTCAGTTTGCCCTTGGCGTGCTGTGCCTCGATGCGGCGGGTGCCGCCGCCGAGCTTGGCCGCCCCGCGCTTTTCTTCGAGTTGGCGGATGATGTCCTGCATTCCTGCTTCTCCTCCCGGTGCCGGATACCGGGAATGTTCATGACCGGCCGAGCAGCTTCAGTACCTCGCCGGCCGCGGCCGGGATGTTGGTGCCGGGGCCGAAGATCGCGGCGACACCGGCATCCCTGAGGAACTGATGGTCCTGGGGCGGGATGACGCCGCCGCAGACGACGAGGATGTCCCCGCCGCCCTGGCTGCCGAGCTCGGCGATGAGCTGCGGCACGAGCGTCTTGTGGCCGGCCGCCTGCGAGGAGACGCCGACGATGTGCACGTCGTTCTCGATGGCATGGCGCGCCGCCTCCTCGGGCGTCTGGAACAGCGGCCCGATATCCACGTCGAAACCGAGGTCGGCGAAGGCGGTGGCAATCACTTTGGCGCCGCGATCGTGTCCGTCCTGGCCGAGCTTTGCGACCAGCAGTCGCGGGCGGCGCCCGGCCTGGCGGGCGAAGCGCTCGACTTCCTGCTTGATGCGCGCGAAACCTTCGTCACCTTCGTACACGGAACCGTACACCCCGCTGATGGCATGGATCTGCGCGCGATGGCGCCCGTAGACCTTTTCCAGGGCATCGGAGATCTCCCCGACGCTGGCCCGTGCACGCGCGGCGGCGATCGCCAGCTCGAGCAGGTTGCCCTCGCCGGTCTCCGCGGCCCGCGTCAGCGCGGCGAGTGCCGACTCGCAGGCGGCCGGCTCGCGGCTGCCGCGCACCGCCTGCAGGCGGGCGACCTGCGCCTCGCGCACCGCGCTGTTGTCGATGTCGAGGATCTCGATCTCGGGCTCGTCCTCGCGCTGGTAGCGATTGACTCCGACGATGACTTCCTCGCCGCGGTCGATGCGCGCCTGGCGCAGCGCCGCCGACTGCTCGATGCGCATCTTGGGCATGCCGGATTCGACGGCGCGCGTCATGCCGCCGAGCTGTTCCACCTCGTCGATCAGCTTGCGGGCCTCGCTGGCGAGCGACGCCGTCAGGTGCTCGATGTAATAGGAGCCCGCCAGCGGATCGACGACGCGGGTGACCCCGGTCTCCTCCTGGATCACGAGCTGGGTGTTGCGCGCGATGTGCGCCGAGAACGGCGTGGGCAGCGCCAGCGCCTCGTCGAAGGAGTTGGTGTGCAGCGACTGCGTGCCGCCGAGCGTCGCGGCGAGCGCCTCGATGGTCGTGCGGATCACGTTGTTGTAGGGGTCGCGGCTCGTCAGGCTGACGCCCGAGGTCTGGCAATGGGTGCGCAGCATCAGTGAGCGCGGGTCCGCCGGCTGGAAATGCTCCTGCATGAGCTGCGCCCAGAGGAGCCGCGCGGCGCGCAGTTTCGCCACCTCCATGAAGAAGTTCATGCCGATGCCGAAGAAGAACGACAGCCGCGGCGCGAACTCGTCGACCGCGAGCCCGCGCTCGACCACCGCCTGCACGTACGCGGAGGCGTTCGCGAGCGTGAACGCGATCTCCTGGACGCAGGTCGCGCCGGCCTCCTGCATGTGGTAGCCGGAGATGGAGATCGGGTTGAATTTCGGCAGGTGCCGGGCCGTGTAGCCGATGATGTCGGCCACGATCCGCATCGAGGGCCCCGGCGGATATATATAGGTGTTGCGGACCATGAACTCCTTGAGGATGTCGTTCTGGAGCGTGCCGGCGAGGTCGGCCGGTTTTACGCCTTGTTCCCCGGCGGCGACGACGTACATGGCCATGATCGGCAGGACTGCGCCGTTCATGGTCATGGAGACCGACATCCGGTCGAGCGGAATCTGGTCGAAGAGGATCTTCATGTCCTCGACGGTGTCGATCGCCACGCCTGCCTTGCCGACATCGCCGACCACCCGCGGGTGGTCGGAGTCGTAGCCGCGGTGCGTGGGCAGGTCGAAGGCGACCGAGAGCCCGGTCTGCCCGGCGGCGAGATTGCGCCGGTAGAAGGCGTTGGATTCCCCGGCGGTCGAGAAACCGGCGTACTGCCGTACCGTCCAGGGCCGCACCGCGTACATGGTCGCCCGCGGGCCGCGGGTGTAGGGCGCAAAACCCGGCAATGAATCGAGGTGCTCGAGCCCGGCGAGATCCGCCGCGGTGTAGAGCGGCCGGACGGTGATCCCCTCCGGGGTGTGCCAGTCGAGCGCGCCGCCCGGCTTGCCGCCGTTTTCCCTGCTCGCCAGCTTCTCCCACTCGGCGAGCGTGTGTTTCGAAAAACCTGTCATGGTTCCTTAGTCCTGTTGCCCGCGCCCCCGTGCCGCCGCGTGCAAGGCCAGCAGCCGGCGGGCGTCCTCGGCATGGAGCCGCTCGACCATGCGACCGTCGAGCACCGCGATTCCCCGGCCGGCCGCATCGGCGGCTTCCCACGCGGCGATGACGGCAGCGGCCTGCTCGGCCTCGGCCGCGGACACCCCGAAGATCTCGTTGGCGGCGTGGAGCTGGGCCGGATGGATCAGCGTCTTGCCGTCGAAGCCGAGCGCCCGGCCCTGGTGGCAGGCGGCCCTCAACCCTTCCTCATCGCGCAGGTCCGTGAATATGCCGTCCAGTATATCAAGACCCCATGCGCGGGCCGTCAGCACGCAGCCGGCCAGTGCATGCAGCAGCCCGCTCCGCGTCGGGTCCGGAGGCAGCCGCAGCGCCCGGGCGAGATCGGCGGTGCCCATCACCAGCACGCTGACCCGCGGGGCGTGCGCTGCGATCGCCGCGAGATCGAGCACCGCCTGCGGCGTTTCCACCATCACCCAGGCGGGCAGGGTGCGGCCGCCCGCGCGGTCGAGCATCTGCAGAGCTGCAGCGAGGGCTTCTGCACCGTCGATCTTCGGGAAGAGCACCGCATCGATGCGGCCACCGGCCACGGCACCGAGATCTTCGACGCCCCACGGCGTGTCGAGCCCGTTGACCCGGATCACCACCTCCCGGCTGCCGTAACCGCCTTGGGCCACGGCCGCGAGGCAGGCCTGCCTCGGCATCGAGTTCACGTGCCTTGTCGAGCGCGCGCGTGTTCGATCCCGGCATGTACAGGGCCGAGCGTCGCAGGCGCGGTGTCGCGTGTCCGGGCATGGTTCAGGGGCGGTCCGCGAAGGTGTCCCGGTAACGCGCCCGCAGAACGGTCTTCTCCACCTTGCCCATGGAGTTCCGGGGCAGGTCGTTCACCATGAAGACCCGCTTCGGGACCTTGAATCCGGCCAGTCGTTCTTTCATGGCGGCGATGATACCGGCCTCGGCGGGCGCCGTGCCCGGCTCGGCGACGACTGCGGCGACCACCGCCTCGCCGAAATCCGGGTGTGGCACGCCCACCACCGCCGACTCGGCCACGCCCTGCAGGCCATCGAGCAACAGTTCCACCTCGCGCGGATACACGTTGAGACCGCCGGTGATGATCAGGTCCGTGCTGCGTCCGCTGAGCGTGAGGTAACCATCGGCGCTGATGTATCCCTGGTCACCGGTGCGGAAATAGCCGTCCGGCGTGAACGCCTCGGCCGTTTTTCCGGCTTGCTGCCAGTAGCCGGAGAATACGTTCGCGCCACTGACCTCGACCGCGCCGATTTCGCCAGGCCGCCGCACGCTGCCATCGGGACCGACCACACGCAGCGCCACACCCGGCAGCGGCAGACCGACGCTGCCCGGCCGGCGCTCGCCGCGCAGCGGGTTGCTGGTGAGCATGCCTGTCTCGGTCATGCCGTAGCGTTCGAGGATGGCGTGGCCGGTGCGCTTCCGGAAAGCGGCAAACACTTCGGGTGAGAGCGGTGCCGAGCCGGAGATGAAGAGGCGCATGTTCCGGCAGGCCTCGCGATCCAGGCCCGGCTCCCGCAGCAGCCGCGCGTAGTAGGTCGGCACTCCCATCATCACGGTGCAGTCCGGCAGGGCCGCCACTACGGCGGCAGGGTCGAACTTCGGCAGGAACAGCATGCTCGCGCCGCTCGCCAGCGTACAGCCGAGGCCGACGAACAGGCCATGGGCGTGGTAGAGCGGCAGTGCGTGCAGGAGCCGGTCCGACGCGGTGAATTCCCAGGTCTCGATTAGTGCCGCGACATTCGAGGCGAGGTTGCCGTGGCTGATGATCGCGCCTTTCGGGCGACCGGTCGTGCCGGAGGTATAAAGAAGAATCGCCGGTTCGTCCGCGGCACGCCTGGCGACCTCGGGCTGCGGGCTCGACTTCCCGGCTGCATCGGCGAGGCTGCCATGACCGTGCGCGTCGAGCGTGAGGAGCCGGCAACCATGAGGCAGCAACTCACGGAACAGCGCCTTGCGCTGTGGGTCGCAGACGGCGAGCGCGGGTTTCGCGTCGGCGAGGAGGAAGGCGATTTCCTCGCCGCGGTAGGCGTCGTTCAGCGGGTGGAACACATAGCCGCCGCGCCGGCAGGCCAAGTACAGCCAGACCGCGGCGGGGGATTTCGCGACCTGCACCGTCACGCGATCGCCGGGGCCGAGGCCGAGCCGGGCCAGCAGTCCGGCGATGCGGGCGCTCTCGGTCTCCATGTCGGCGTAGCTGAACGCTTCGCCCGTGGGGGTCGTCAGCAGGTTCATTGATGTCATGGGTGCCGGTACTTCGGTTTCAACGGCTCGACAAACTTGCACGATTATCCGGCTGTCGGAAATCCTTCGCTCGGCGATATTCGGCAGCGGTCCGTCCCGAGCGGTCTGCCGATGCCGCGCCAGCCTCGTGGGCACGCTTCCGGTGGCCCCTGGTCACGCGTTCTTGCGGGGCTGCCACCGGCAGGACGTCCTTGGCGCAAGCCGGGCGGGCATGACGCGTTGAGGGGCGAGCTGTGTGAGGTGAACATCCGCCTGCGCCGTGCGCCGTCCAGGCAGAGCGGGTTGCTCGCGAAGCACGATCGCTGAATCAGGCGTTTCCGGGACTTTTCGATACCGAAGTACCGGCACCTATGACCGCACCTATGACAATAAATATCCGTTTTCGGTATTCCGGTCATGGTTATTGTGAAAACGCGCTGGCGACGGGCAACGCTGAACTCTTAGAGTGGCTGGAGCCCTCCCGGTATCGCCGTCACTGCTTTGGTCCCGGCTTCCGCGAGGCAAGAAGACCAACGAATTGCTCCCCGTGCCACGGATGGCCCTATGTCTAGCGCGCCCCTGCATCGTCCTTCCACGCCGCTTGCGGCGATCTGCGCCGCGATCGGCATGCTGCCGGCCATTGCCGGCGCGATGGTCGTCGATTGCGGGCCGACCATCTGTTATCGCTACGACGAAACGCAGGCGGGCGTCGGCGTATTCGGCCTGCCCACGCGCGTCGGCGACAGCATGCAGTTCCTGCCGCCGGCGATGATGGTGATGTCCACGAGCGGCAGCGTCGTACCCGATGTCGCCGCGAGTTTCGTCTTCGATCGCGTGTATACCGTCAGCGGCGCCGATATCGCGGCGCTGCGCGTGGCCGCCGAGGGTGATTACGAGATCATCGGCAATGGGTCGGTGGGCGGCCAGGCCAAACTCGAGGCCGAGGGCAACGTCTCGGCCGAGCAGCTGGTCGCCGCGGATGTCTTCGCACACTCGGGGGACTCGGGTGCGGCACAGCTGTGGGCACTGCAGACCTCGGCCAGTCCGGGAGCGGCCTTTGCGGGTCCGGCCGGAGACGTCGGGCTGACGATCACCAACCTGTTGCAGGCCGCGAGCGCCGGACTTGGCGATCTCGCCTGGTCGCAGACGAAATTTCTGGAGGTATCCGCTGCGGTGCCGTTACCCGCGGCAGGTGCGCTGTTTGCCACCGCGCTTGCGCTCGGCGGCGGCTTTGCAAGGAGAAGGCGCGAACGCCGCCCAGGTTGAGCGCAGCGCACTGTCTGCGCCGTGCCGTGGTGGCGGGGCGCGCGGCGCCGAACCAGCGACGGGTGTCGGCAAGCATCGGGATTTCCCGGCCGAATCCCGGCCTTTTTCACCACTGCGCGGGCAGTGGATTGACGTTATGACAAATCCCACCCAATACCGAGTCTAAATGCCGGTACAGTGGCATTTATTAGGATTTTAATTTCAGCGAGACAGGGATCGTCTTGATGCGCGAGAGATCGACAGGGAAAGGGCTCCGGGGCAGTCTCGCCAGGCTGACCATCGTCATCGCCTTGACGCTGCCCGCCGCCGTGCCGGCTGGCGCCGCGGTGATCAACGCCTGTGGCCCGAACGTCTGCTACCAGTACGACGACGCGCAGGCAGCGGTGGCGCTGACCGGCACACCGGTCCTGGTGGGCGACGACATGCAGTTCCTGCCCCCGGCATTCCTCGCCCAGGCCACGGGTGTTGCCGGCTGGGTCACGACGACGGCCAATTTCATTTTCTCGCGCATTTATACGGTGGATTCCGCCAACGAGTTTTCCAGTTTTCATGTGTTCGAGGAATTCGACTACGAGATCATCACCGATGGCGAAGTGCGTGCCGCGTTGTACACGCAGGCTCGCAGCAATCTTCTCTCCTCGGACAGCACCAGTACCCTTGTCAACTGGTCGGACAGCGGCGATACCGCTGGGCCGCAGATCGACTCGATCAATGCTTACCTGTATCCGGCCGATGCGTTCAGCGCTCCTGCCAGAGACATGCGGGTGAGTATCCAGAACACGATCCGCGCCTTCACCGATGCGCTGGCGGAGAACGCGTTCATCCAGAAGAAGTTCACCCTGGTCGCGTTGACCACGCAGCCGGCGGCGGTGCCGGTGCCGGCGGCGGTGTGGTTGTTCGGGTCCGCGCTCGGGCTGCTCGGCTGGCTGCGGCGCGGGGCTGCGCAGCCGTCCCAAGCCTGAGGTCTTTGCCGCCGTCGGGGCTGAAGTCCCTCCTACACGGCGGCGTTCAACGCTGCCGCTGAAGAGAACCTTGTGGGAGGCGCTTCAGCGCCGATCCCGGCCGGGGCCAAAGCCCCCAGCAACAGCAGTAGCACCCTGTGGCAGGCACTTCAGCGCCGACCAGTCAAGCAGCCCTGGTTCACGTGCACGCTAAAGGTCGGTGCGCGATGACGGTCAGCGCGCTCTTGAGTGTGCTCTGCGCACCGGGTCGGGACTGAAGTCCCTCCTACACGGCGGCTTTCCCGCATCAGGAACGATACGCGGTCGGCCCCTCCAGCGAGGCATCCGGCTTGGCCGGGTCGATGGCCCAGCGCTTCGCGAGAGTCTTCAGCTCGCGCCGCGTCATGCCCCGGTGGTCCGCTAGCGACGCGGCGGCCGCGTAAGCAATGCTCACCGCGTCCACCTCGAAATGCCGCCGCAGGTCTTCGCGCGATTCGCTGAGGCCGTAACCGTCGGTGCCGAGCACCGTGTAAGGACCCGGCACCCACCGGGCGATCGACTGCGGCAACGCCTTCATCCAGTCGCTGGCCGCGACGAAGACGCCCTGCTCGCCGGCGAGCAGGCGCTCGACGTAGGGCTGCTCCGCCTTGCCGGAGAGCCGGCTCGAGCGCTCGCAGCGCAGGGCCTCGCGCGCGAGTTCGTTGTAGCTCGTCACGCTCCAGACGTCGGTGGCGACCCCGCAGTCCTCCAGCATCTGCGCCGCCGCCAGCACCTCCGTCATGATCGCGCCACTGCCGAAGAGATGCGCGCGCCGCCGCTTGTCGCTCGCCATTTCCGAGCGCCGGAAGCGGTACATGCCGCGCACGATCCCCTCGGCGGCGCCTGCGGGCATCGCCGGCATCGCGTAGTTCTGGTTGTGGATGGTGATGTAGTAGAAGACGTCGTCCTGCAGCTCGTACATGCGCTCGATGCCGTCGCGGACGATGACAGCCAGCTCGCAGGCGAATGCCGGGTCGTAGCTCCGCATGTTCGGCACGGTATTGGCGATGAGTTGCGAGTGACCGTCCTGGTGCTGCGGGCCTTCGCCGTTGAGCGTAGTCCGGCCCGAGGTGCCGCCGAGCAGGAAGCCACGGCAGAGCATGTCGCCGGCGCTCCAGATCATGTCGCCGACACGCTGGAAGCCGAAGATCGAGTAGAAGACGTAGAAGGGTATGGTCGGCACGCCGTGCACGGCATAGGCCGTGCCGGCGGCGAGAAAGGAGGCCAGCGCCCCGGCCTCGCAGATGCCCTCCTGCAGGATCTGCCCGTCTTTCGCTTCGCGATAGGGCGATAGCGTGGCGCTGTCGACGGGCCGGTACTTCTGGCCCTCGGAGGAGTAGATCCCGGAGCGCCTGAACAACGCCTCCATGCCGAAGGTGCGCGCCTCGTCGGGAACGATCGGCACCACGTACTTGCCGAGTTCCGCGTGCCCGATGAGCTTGGCGAGCATGCGCACGAAGGCCATGGTGGTGGACAGCGCCCGGCCGTCGGAGCCGTCGAGATGCTCCCGGAAAAATTCGAGATCGGGCGCGGCGAGCGGGGGGCACTGCACCAC
This sequence comes from Gammaproteobacteria bacterium, assembly GCA_023150055.1. Taxonomy (GTDB): domain Bacteria; phylum Pseudomonadota; class Gammaproteobacteria; order Steroidobacterales; genus QUBU01. Next base: position 8,739 of record JAKLLP010000044.1, read on the forward strand.
GCGCTGCGGCCACGGTCCGCCGAGGGATTCGCGGCGGGCGGCGAGGTAGCGCATCTCCGGACTGTCCCCGGCGGGCCGATAGAACTCCGCCCGCATGGCGGCGTCGTCATCGAGCGGTATGCCGAGCCGACGGGCGGTTTCCACGCGTTCCTCCGGGGCGAGGTTCTTTTTCTGGTGCACGACGTTGGAGCCCTCGTAGCCCTGCATGCCGTAACCCTTGATCGTCTTGATGAGGATCGCCGTCGGCCGGTCGGTGGTCTGCATCGCACGCTGGAAGGCGGCGTAGATCTTGCGCTGGTCGTGGCCGCCGCGGCGGATGCAGCGGATCTCCTCGTCGGAGCCGCGGGTCGTCCTCGACCCAGTGCTCGCGCACTTCCTGGCCGCTGGAGACCGAGTACATCTGGTAGTCGCCATCCACGGCGCGCTCCATGCGCGCCTGCAGCACGCCCTCGTGGTCGATGGCGAACAGCGGATCCCATTCGCCGCTCCAGATCACCTTGATCACGTTCCAGCCCGCACCGCGGAAGCTGCGCTCGAGTTCCTGGATGATCTTGCCGTTGCCGCGCACCGGGCCGTCGAGCCGCTGCAGGTTGCAGTTCGCGACCACGATGAGATTGTCGAGTCGCTCGCGCGCCGCGATGTTGATGGTGCCGAGCACCTCCGGCTCGTCGGCTTCGCCGTCGCCGAGGAACACCCAGACCTTGCCGCCGTTGGCGGGTTTCAGGCCGCGGTTCTCGAGGTACTTGGCGAAGCGTGCCTGGTAGATGCCGCTCGGCGTCGAGAGCCCCATCGAGGCGCAGGGCGCCTGCCAGAAGTCAGGCATGTTGCGCGGGTGCGGGTAGGAGGACAGTCCGCCACCCGGCTGCAACTCGCGGCGGAAGTTCTCGAGCCGGCTGCGCGGCAGGCGGCCTTCGAGGAAGGCACGCGCGTAGATGCCCGGTGCGGCATGGGCCTGGATGGTGACGAGATCGCCGCCGTAGTCGGCGCTGCGGTTGCGGAAGAAATGATTGAGCCCGACCTCGAGCATGGTTGCCGCCGAGGCGTAGGTGCCGATGTGGCCGCCGACCCCGGTGCCGCTGTCATAGCCCCGCAGCACCATGGCCATCGCGTTCCAGCGCAGGATGTTCTCGATGCGCTCCTCGATGGCGATGTCGCCGGGGTAGGCCGGCTGCTGCGCGAGCGGAATGGTGTTGCGGTAGGGCGTGTTGAGCGTCGCCTCCTCGACGATCACGTTCTCGTCGCTCAGGTAATCCCGCAGCGAGCGGAACACTGCCTTGGCGCGTTCCGGGCCGTCGGCGCGCAGGAGGGACTCCATCGACTCCAGCCACTCGGTGAGTTCGGGATCCTGTCTCAATACGTCGATTCTGCGTGTTGCCATGATCTTCCTGGTCGGTTCGATGGGGCGCCCCGGGAACCCGGCAGGGGTCCGGACGTTCACGCACCGCATTATCTAAGGACTTGGGCTGCCCGGTGGCAACTGTCGCCCAGGGCCTGTTCACGTTATTGTCGCGTCCCGCAAATAACCTGCCACCCATGACCGCCCTTGCGGCGGGAGGTCTCCGCCGTCGCTCCCGCCCTCGTTCATCGACACCCGCTTTGGGCGGAGACCTCCGCCTCCCGGCGGTTCTTCGTTCGCGGGCGGTCTACGCGCAATGGCGGCATGTCTCGCGGGTGTGCTCCATACGCACTCGTTGCCCCCGTTCAAGATAATGGCGCCAAGTGGCTGATGCCATGAGGGGTCCGGCTGGTTGGGCGCGGGCGGGGCAGCGGCTCCCGGAGGGCCCGCGGCGCGTTGTTTGCATTATGACAACTTCCTGAATGCGCAGAGATTTTGTTGCCGGGTCTATTGCTTTCCAGCAGTCAGCGCTGCTAGCCTGCCTTCCAACAAAGAGCACAGAACGTCACTACGTAATAATACTTACGCCAGCGACACAGCATCGGGAGCCGG
>JAKLLP010000450.1 GCA_023150055.1 Gammaproteobacteria bacterium
TCTGGGTCCACAGGCCGCGGAAGCCGTAACGCTCGGCGAGTTCGGCAAGTTCACGCACCTCGCCGGCCGTCACATCGGCCTCGAGAATGATGTCGATTTTCATGGGGCGCCCGGGGTGGAAACCTGGCGCAGGATGATAACCGGATCGGGCTTTATCGAGGACGCCCGCGACGACCCCGTGCTCAGGCGCGGCGGCGAATCCAGCCGAGGAGGCCGAGTGCTGAGCCGAAGAGCAGGATCGCCGGGGGCACGGGCACCATCACCTGCGGGTTGATGGCGAGCACGACGGCCTGGCCCTGGAATTTCTTCTGGACCATGGCGCTCTCGCCGACGACCGTGGAGATCGCCTGGAGGTTATTCTGGATCTGCACGTTGACCGAGTCGTCGATACCCCAGCCGACCGTATCATTCAGGTCGATTTCGGTCGATGCCGACCAACTGGTGAGCGCGCCGACCGTGGTCAGCGGGCCCGCCGAAAAAAGCACTTCATCGAAGCAGGCAAACCAGCCGCAGGTCGTGGTGTTGCTCGTCACCTGGAGACGTCCACTCGCATCGACCGAAGAGCTGTTCCCCACGAGCCTGTAGTCGCCGAGCTCCAGCAGCTTGAATTCGGTGATCGAGAAGCTCGACTGGCTTTCCGGCTTGATGTCGATGTCAATGTTGAGCGTGGCGCTCGCCGTGACCGCGCCCGAGGCGTTGAGCGATTCGGCCTTGAAGGTGGTCGGGCTGAAGAAAATGCTGTTGCCAACGACGGTGCCCGTGCCGTAGAGCGTCGAGTCGTCGTAGGTAAACGTTACGTCGGTGCCCATCTGGGTAATGGTTGCGGCATGGGCCGTGGCAACGCCACAGAGCAGCAGGACGGTCAGAAGCTTTTTCATAGAAGGCTCTTGGTTGAAGGCTTTTGCTTTGTGGCTTGCAGCTTGTCGTTTGAGGCCATTCCACCGGCTTTGGCCTGCACTGTCAACAAGATCGTCGCCAGGGGATCACGGCAGACATTATGTTGAACGGCCCGGGTGGGTTCGCACGCTGACCCGTTCTTGAAGCGCTGCGGCGCCCCAGCCGCTGACCCGTCCTGCTGACCAGCGCCGGCGTCGCGGCCAGCTCCCGGCCACCTCGAATCCAGTCTGGAGAACGGCCGGCGGTGGCGCAGCAACGCGCATCCGCTGACGGCAGTGCAGCGAATACCAGCCTATGCAATGCGCAGATCCGAAACTCCGGATGAGCGGCCGATGTCACCCGCGTTCTCCACGCTTCATATAGCACGCAAGTGGCTGGTCGCCGTCGGTGCGGGGCTGGTCGTGTCCGCGGCGGCGCTGCTGCTCGCCGAACTGGCCGGTGTGCTGCCGGCGGAGTTCCTGGCCGCGGGCGGCCACTCGGCGCTGCGTACGGTCGCCAACCTCGCCGTCGGCGGCTGCCTGTGCATCGCGATCGGTTTCTGGGACCAGTAACTCAAGGAGACACCAATGATGCGGACCTCGGACCTTTTCATCCTGCTCGCGGTGATCATTTCCTTCGTGCTGTCGGGATACCTGTGGTTCTCCGGTCAGCGCGAGGAAGGCCTGTTCACCGCGCTGTGGGTGCCGTCGATCCTGGCCTTCGGGATCTACTTCAAACTGATGGGAATCGGGAGGACAGGGTCATGACCACCGGCACCATCTTTTATTTCGCCGTCGGGGTTTTCCTCCTGATGTTCATCGGCCTCGTCCTGACGATGCTGGAGTATCGCCGGCTGAACGAGTCGGAACGCCGGCAACCTGCCGCGCGTAGCAGCGGTCGGGCGACGGTCTCGGAGCACCGGGCCCCATCGTAAGCCCGACCGGCGCCCTGAGCGGGTCTGCCCCGCAGGCCCTCGCCCGGCCCCCTACCCGGCAGCGCTCCGCTCAGGACCGCCCTCGCGCCCTGCGATACCGGCGTATCAGGGCGTTGGTGGAGCTGTCGT
>JAKLLP010000451.1 GCA_023150055.1 Gammaproteobacteria bacterium
ACGCAGACGACGGCCGCGCGCGAGCAGCTCCTCGTCGCTGGTCACAGCGCCGGCAACCGCCTCGAATTCGGCGAGGTTCGGGGTCAATGCCGTGGCGCCCCGGTAGCGGGAAAAATCGGTGCCCTTCGGATCGACAAGGACTGGCACGCCGTGATTGCGGGCGGATTGCACCAGCTGCGCCGCGCGGCCAAGGCTGCCCTTGGCGTAATCCGACAGCACGCACACCGAGGCACCATGGACGCTCCGGCTGAGGACGCGCAACTTGGTAATGGTGGGACAGCCATCGGACTCCACCAGGTCGAGCTCGATGCCCTGTTCGCCGAGGAGCTGGCGCAGGGCGCCGCCGTCGGCATCCCTGCCGATCACGCCCGCGAGCGCTGTCCGGGCGCCGAGACTCGCCAGGTTGACGGCGACGTTGGCCGCCCCCCCTGCCCGGGTCTGCGACTGCGTGATCCTGACCACCGGCACCGGCGCCTCGGGGGAAATCCGCGACGCGGAACCGAGCCAGTAGCGGTCGAGCATGAGGTCGCCGGCGACCAGCGCTTTTACCGAGGAGAAGTCAGGGATTCTCAAGCTCATGCGATCTCATGCGATGCCGTCTGCCGGCTCCGTAGTGACCGGCGCCAAGTGTACAGGCAAAGCGCCGGCGCTCGCCCGCGGGGACAGGCCGACCGGCGGGCAGAACGGCGGCGGGAGGGGCTTCCGGGCGGGCGGCGTCAGCCCCGGCCGGGAGTGCCAGGACCGACGATCAACCGCACTTCGAGTCACCGCAGGCGAGGCAGGTGAGACAGCCATCCATCATCACCACGGCGGTGGTGTTGCAGACTTTGCAGAGCTGGGCACCCTCCGGGTAGATCGCCTTGGCGAAAGCGTCCTGCTGCCGGCTGCGCTCCTCGTACTCCTTGCGCTTCATCTCGACCAGGCGCTTCTGGTGCTCGTCGAGAGCATCGGGCGGAAGCAGTCCGATCGATTTCAGGTGCTTCTCGATGATGTGACCGAGCTCGGCAATGATCGACGGCATGAATTTCCCGCCCGGCTGCCAGTAGCCGCCGCGCGGATCGAACACAGCCTTCAGCTCGTCGACCATGAAGGTGACATCGCCCCCCTTGCGGAAAACGGCGGACATCAGGCGCGTGAGTGCCACGATCCACTGGTAGTGGTCGAGGTTCTTCGAGTTGATGAAGATCTCGAACGGCCGGCGCTGCTCGTGCTCGGTGCCCTGGTTGAGGATGATATCGTTGATGGTGACGTACATCGCGTGGTCGGATACCGGGGTCTTCACCTTGTAAGTCGAGCCGAGGAGCATCTCGGGCCGCTCGAGCTTCTCGTGCATGCGCACGACCTTGCCGTCTGCGCTCACCTCGCGGACCGCTGCTTTCTCCGGCCTCGCGTCGGGGCGCGCTTCCGCGCCGGCGACGCGATACCCGACGATCTTCTTGTCGATGGTCAATCTGGCCATGTCTGGTCTCCGTATTCCCGGCAGTCTGGACCGTCAGTCAAGGTCAGAACTTGCCGTAGTAACCTTCCTTGAGGGCGTCGAACAGGTTGGCGGCAGAATGAACCTCGCCGTCGTATTCCACCTCCTCGTCGCCGCGCACCGTAATTTCCCGCCCGTCCTCGAGTACAAACGTGTACTCGGTGTTCTTGAGGTCCTTTTCCTTCACCAGCACCCCCTGGAAAGCCTCCGGATTGAAGCGGAACGTCGTGCAGCCCTTGAGGCCTTTCTCGTAGGCGTAAAGATAGATGTCCTTGAACTGCTCGTAGGGGAAATCCGTCGGCACGTTCGCCGTCTTCGAAATCGAGGAGTCGATCCACTTCTGGGCTGCCGCCTGGATGTCCACGTGCTCCCGCGGGGAGATGTCATCGGCCGTAACGAAATAATCCGGCAGCCGTTCCTCGGCCTTCGCCGACCCTGGCATGGCGTTCGGGTTGACGAG
>JAKLLP010000452.1 GCA_023150055.1 Gammaproteobacteria bacterium
GCACGGATGTCGGTCATGGCCTGCTCGCGGGCGGCGCTCTCCAGGCGCGCCGCGATGCCGGCGCGGACGTCCTCGAGCGGGCGAGCGGCGGCCGGCGCGAGTTCCTCGGCACGCAGCACGGCATAGCCCGTCTCGACGGGAAGCGGGGCGCTCACTTCGCCTTTCTTCAGCTCGAGCGCCGCCGCGACGAGGGCGGGTTTTTTCGCCGCGTCCTGGAGCCAGAGCGTCTCGATGCTGCCCGCGCCGGCGATTTCGGTACGCCGCAGTTCCTCGACGGAGGTGCCCCGTGAGAGTTCGTCGCGCAGGCTTGCGGCAGCCGCGGTGGTCCTCGCGACTCCGCGCGTGACGCGCACGCGGCGCGGTACGCGGAACTCCGCGGGGTTTTCCCGGTAGTAAGCCACGATGGCCGCCTCGTTCGGTGGCGGGATCCTCGCGAGTTCGCGCTCGAGCCAGGTCTCGGCAAGCGCGCGCTCGGACAGAGGACTCCCGGGATCGTCCATCCCGGCGGCGCGTGCCGCTTGCGCCATGAGCTTGCGATCGATCAGCCCCTCGACGAGGTCGCGCAGCGCGTCCCGGGCGGCGAACTCGAAGCGCTCCCGCGCGCCGTACCCGGCGATCGCATCGTCGGCATCCCCTGCGGTCACGGTGATCTGGCCGACACGCGCGAGCACCGTCGCGGGCGAGACTCGCGGCGCGGGAGGTGACATGGGCGGGTGATCGGCCGGCATTGCGGGTGTCGACTCGTCTGCGGCGCGGGCTGGCGCGGCGAGCGCGGCCACGAGGGCCGCGGCGAGGGCGAGCGTAAGGGTCCCATGGAACATGCGGCGCGTGCTCATCGCATCTCCCGCATCTCAGCGCGCGGCGACCTGGTAGCGGCGGAACTGCAGCAGCGGCAACAGCGCGAGGCCGAGGCAGGTGATGGCGAGCCCGAGCAGCGACGGCGCCAGGCGCAGCCACACGGTGCGGGCCGGCTCGGGCTGGTAGCGGAACGCCGGGAAGCGGTCGTAGTCGGCCGGGCGCAAGGGTTCGCGCCGGAGGAAGCGCTCCGCGAAGTACGCGTTCCATTCGCCGCGGAAGCGGTAGGCCTGCTGCAGAAAGTCCTGGTAGCGCCCGGTGCTGTTGCCGGCGATCTCGTTCAGGGCGAGTTGCATCATGATCGCGGGGGAGGCGAACTGGAACCGCTGCACCAGCGCCTCCTGGCGCCTGGTCTGCTCGGTGAAGCGCTCGTAGAGCGGCAACAGGGCCTGCTCGATGCTCGCCGCGTTGGCCTGGGAAAGGGTGAGAAAGTCCATGGCCCGATCGTCGCCGGCCGGCACGTATTCCATGTGCTCGGCATAAAACCGGTCGAGCGTCTGCTGCATGGACTTCTCATTCGCCGTCTGCGCCTCGCGTGCCGCGACGATGAGGTCCATGCGCGAGGGGGCGGGGTAGAGCGTGGTGGCGAGCAGGCTCACCAGCGTCGGCACGATCACGACCAGCAGGAGCCAGGCCCCGGCGAGGATCGTGCCGTTGGTGGCGGAACTGCGTCCGTACACATTGACCAGCACGGCGAGCGCGAACCAGAAAATACCGTAGAGCAAGGTCGCGACGAGCCATCCGGCAAACCGCAACCAGGTCTCGGGCCGGTCGAGACCGCTGCCTGCGCCGAGCAGTGTCAGCAGGCCGCAGCCGGCGACCACGGCGAAGAGCACCGCCGCCCGCGCGGCGATTTTCGAGGCGAGCAGTTCGCGCAGCGATACCGGGTGGGCGAGGATCATGGCGAGCGTGCCGCGCTCGCGCTCGCTCGAGAGCAGGTCGTAGGTCATGGCGAGGATGAAGATCGGCAGCAGGAAGATCACCACGAACGCCACGTCGAGCGGACCGGTCTGCAGGTTCAGCGGGTTCTCGATCTCGATGTTCTTCACCATGTTGAGCGTCGTG
>JAKLLP010000453.1 GCA_023150055.1 Gammaproteobacteria bacterium
GCGCTCTCCGAGTCGCTATACCTCACTATTCACCGCAATGGCGCTACCCATGAGCAGACCTACCGCCTCGGTGAACCGGTCGCTCCGCTCAGGCAGACCGGCGCGACCGGCAAGACGGGCACCATCATTCGTTTCAAGCCCAGCCGGGAGATTTTTTCCGACACAGAGTTTCATTTCGACATGCTCGCCAAGCGCCTGCGCGAACTGTCGTTCCTGAACCCCGGCATCCTGATCCAGCTCAGCGACGAGCGTGACGGCCGCGCGGAGACGTTCCGTTTCGAGGGCGGCATCCGCGCGTTCGTCGAACATCTCAACCGCAACAAGACGCCGATCCATCCGAGCGTGATTTTCATCTCGCGTGAGCAGGACGGTGTGCACGTCGAAGCCGCCCTGCAATGGAACGACGGCTATCAGGAGAACATGTTCTGTTTCACCAACAATATCCCGCAAAAAGATGGCGGCACGCATCTCATCGGTTTCCGCAGCGCGCTGACGCGCACTCTGAATGGGTACATCGAGCGGGAACTCAACGGCAAGAAGGACAGGACGCCGACCACCGGGGACGATGCCCGGGAGGGTCTCACCGCAGTGTTGTCGGTGAAGCTGGCGGATCCCAAGTTCTCATCGCAGACCAAGGACAAGCTGGTGTCCTCCGAGGTGAAAGGCATCGTCGAGGCCGTGCTCGGCGAGCACCTCGAAGCATTCCTGCTCGAACATCCGCAGGAAGCCAAGGCCGTAGTCGCCAAGATCATCGATGCTGCGCGGGCCCGCGAGGCGGCACGCAAGGCGCGTGAGCTCACCCGGCGCAAAGGTGCGCTCGATATCGCGGGATTGCCGGGCAAACTCGCCGACTGCCAGGAGAAAGATCCGGCGTTATCGGAAATTTTCCTCGTCGAGGGTGACTCTGCCGGCGGCTCCGCCAAGCAGGGTCGGGATCGCCGGACGCAGGCGGTACTGCCCCTGAAGGGCAAGATCCTCAACGTCGAAAAGGCGCGGTTCGACCGCATGCTGGCCAGCGACGAGATCGGTACCCTGATCACCGCGCTCGGGTGTGGCATCGGTCGGGAAGATTTCGACCCGGACAAGCTGCGTTATCACCGCATCATCATCATGACGGACGCCGACGTCGATGGCTCCCATATCCGCACCCTGCTGCTGACGTTCTTCTACCGGCAGATGCCCACGCTCATCGAGCGCGGCCATATCTACATTGCCCAGCCACCGCTGTACAAGGTCAAGCGTGGCAAGCAGGAACACTACGTCAAGGACGATGTCGAGTTGAACGCTTATCTCGTCAATGTCGCGCTCGAGGACGCCGCGCTGCATGTCAATGCGGCGGCGCCACCGATACAGGGGCCCGCGCTCGCTGCACTCGCCGGGAAGTTCGTGCGCGTGATGGCCGTGATCGGCCGGCTCGGTCGTCGCTACGATCCGAATGTCCTGGAGCAGATGATTCACGCGCCGCTCGTGGAGCAGGGCAGGCGCGAGGATGTCGAGTGGCTCACGCAATGGGCTGCCGGACTGGAAACTTCCCTGCGCGCGCAGCTGAACGGCGAGGGCGCAAGCTACCGTGTCGAAGTCGTCGTCACCGACGAGGGCCCCGGCGGTGTGCGTGTGCGCCGCGCTCGTCACGGCGTTGATGAGATGCGGGAAATCTCGTTGCGCTTTTTCGATTCACCCGAGTATCGGGAACTCGCCGACCTCGGCAGCAGCCTGTCCGGCCTGATCGGCGAAGGTGCGTTTGTGCGCCGCGGTGAGCAGCGCGAGGACATCACAAGCTTCAGGCAGGGCATGGAGTGGCTGCTGGAGCAGGCCCGCAAGGGCCAGACCATTCAGCGCTACAAGGGTCTTGGCGAGATGAATCCCGAGCAGCTCTGGGATACGACCGTGAATCCTCAGACGCGCCGGC
>JAKLLP010000454.1 GCA_023150055.1 Gammaproteobacteria bacterium
ACTGCGCTTCGGGCAAGCGCTCGCGCATCGCGGTGGAGCGACTGCGCGCTGCGGGCCTCGAGGCGCGCTCGCTCGCCGGCGGTCTCGATGCGTGGCGAGCGGCGGGCCTGCCGGTGTCGGCGCCCGCGACAGTCGGAGGCCTCGATGCGACCCAGCTCGAGCGGTACTCGCGCCACCTGCGCCTCACCGAGATCGGCCTGCAAGGCCAGCGCAAACTGCGCGCGGCCAAGGTGGTCTGCGTCGGCGCGGGTGGCCTCGGTTCGCCGGCGGCGCTCTACCTCGCCGCCGCCGGCGTCGGCGAACTCGGCATCGTGGACGACGATGTCGTGGAGCTCAGCAACCTCCAGCGCCAGGTGCTGCACACGACCGCGAGCATCGGCCGGCCGAAGACGGAGAGCGCGGCCGAGATGCTCGCCGCGCTGAACCCCGACGTCCGGGTCACTCCGTACCGGGTTCGGCTCACCGCAGAGAACGCGCCACAGCTCCTCGCCCGCTACGACGTGATCGTGGATGCGAGCGACAATTTCGCCACGCGCTACGCCATTGCCGATGCGGCGCTCGCGCTCGGCCGGCCGGTGATCCACGCCGCGATCCAGGGCTTCGAGGGCCAGCTCACCGCCTTTGGCCCGCAGGGCCGGCCCTGCTACCGCTGCCTGTTCCCGACGCCGCCGCCGGCCGACGCCGCACCTTCCTGCGAGGAGGCCGGCGTGCTCGGCGTGCTGCCCGGCATCCTCGGCACGCTGCAGGCGGCGGAGGCACTGAAGCTCGTGCTCGGCATCGGCGAGCCGCTTGCCGGCAGGCTCGTCCTGCTCGACGCGCTCGCGCTGCGCTTCCACGAGTTGGAGGTGGCGGCAGACCCGGCCTGTGTCTGCGCGCCGTCGCGGCGCGCGGCGGCACCCCTGAGCGGCTCGCCCGGTCGCTAGCGGACGCGGTGCAGGGTGCAGATTCGCAGTTTGCCGATCAGGGATCCGGATTTCAGGCCAACCAGCGCGCGGGTGTGCCAGCTCGAGTTCTTATAGGTTTCCAGTGTGGCGTTCCAAAAAAAATGATTCTCCAGCGACGAGCAGCCTTGCGGCGGGAGGTCGGCACTGTCGCTCCCGCTTTCGTTCTCCAGTACTCGCTTCGGGCGCAGGCCCCCACCTCCGGCGGCTCCATCCGTTGCACGCCGTCAAGGTACTTGTGGGACAGAGCACCAGCCGGCACTGTCCTTGATATGCCGGCCACTTCGGGCATCGGCGCGTGGCGGAACCCTGTCGTTACCGCCGCAGTCGCTCGATCGCCGCACGCAGCACGGCTGCATCCATCTGGTCTTTCGGCCGCACGCCCTGCTTGGTTTTCAGGAGGCCAGGAAGATCGAGCACCCGGACGGTGACTCCCTCGAGGTCCAGGTGGGTGACATGAGGCTTCATCTCCGCCCAACCAAGGCCGGCGATCGACGGCATCACATCGACGGTGAACTCGTCGTTCACCCGGATGGCGTAACGCTTGTCACGTGCAAAAACATCGGGCTCTGCCGCCAATTCCGCAGCCGCGTGATCAGGGAGCCGCGATAGCGCGGCAATCCAGCGGCGGGCATTGTCGGCCGACGGCTCGACGAGTATGTCGATATCCTCGGAAAAGCGGTTGAAGCCGTGTGCCGCAATGGCATACCCGCCGACCAGCGCATACTCCACATCAGCTTCCGCCAGATAAGCCGCCAGTGTCCTGACGTCGTCCCAGGTAGCCGGCCGGGTGAATTCCATCAGCGGGATCCGTGCCGCTCCACGATCAGATCCACCGTCCAGCGCAGACGATCGGCGTCCATCGCCTCGGCCGAGTCATAACGGAACACGCCTTTCGGCGCGCGGGTCTGGTAGCGGGCATTGCGGGACATTATGGCGCGATCGGCCGCCGTCAT
>JAKLLP010000455.1 GCA_023150055.1 Gammaproteobacteria bacterium
CGCCTGGTCGAGCAACGCATCGTAGGCGGCGCTCCGGTAGCCCGGGTCGTTTTGTCCATTCGCCGAGTGCATGAGCTGCAGGAACGTATAGGCATCGTCGTAGTCGCCGATCCAGCCCGAACGGAACACCTGGGTGATGATCCGGCGCTTGCGGTTCTCGAGAAACACCTTCCATTCCTGGTTCAGCAGCCGGGTGCGCACGCCGAGCGTCTGCTTCCACATCGCCGCCAGCGCGCCGGCGACGCGCTTGTGGTTCTGGTCCGTGTTGTAGAGGAGTTCCACCACCAGCGGGTTCTGCTCCGAGTAGCCGGCCTCGCGGTACAGGCGCCGCGCTTCCTCGTTGCGCCGCTCCTGCGTCCACGCCGCCCATTCGGGGCTCTGGCCCGTGTAGCCCGCCACCGGCGGCACGAACCCATAGGCCGCGATTTCCCCGGCACCGGTCACCCGCTGGGTGAGGATGTCGCGATCGACCGCGAGCGACAGCGCCAGCCGCAGCGGCAGGTTGTCTTTGAACGGCGGTTTCGTGTTGTTGAAGCCGAAGTAATAACTGCCGAGGTAGGGGGCGATCTTCAACTCGTCGGGCAGGATCCGGCGCAGCAACGGGATCTGGCGAAACGGTACGCTCTCGGTGAAATCGAGCTCCCCGGCGCGGTAGCGGCTGACCTCGGTGTCGTCGTTCTCGATCGGGTAGTACCAGACCTCGTCGATGACCGTGTCGTCGTCATCCCAGTAGTGCTCGTTGCGCTCGAGGCGTATGTGCGACTGCACCGCCCACTCCACGAGCCGGTAAGCGCCATTGCTGACGAGCTTCCCCGGGCGCGCGAACTGCCCGCCGTGCGCCGCCAGCGACGCCCGGTGCACCGGATAAGCGGTGGCATGGGTGAGCAGTCCCGGCAGGTAGGGCGTGGGCCCTGACAGCCGGATCCGCAGCGTGCGCTCATCGAGCGCGGCCACGCCTAGTGACTTGGGTGGCTGCCTGCCGGCGACGACGGCCTCGGCATTTTCTATGGGAAACAGGATGCTCGAGTACTCGTTGAGCGTCTCCGGGTCACAACTGCGCCGCAGGCCGTACTCGAAGTCGTAAGCGGTCACGGGATCGCCATTGCTCCAGCGGCCGTCCGCGCGCAGGTAAAACGTCCAGGCCAGGCCGTCCTCGCTGACCTCCCAGCGCTCGGCCGCGCCGGGGACGATGCGCCCGTCCGGGGCTTCCAGCGTCAGGCCCTCGAACAGATCGCGCAGGATGTTGGCGGCGGTGACGCTCTCGGCACGGTGCGGATCGAGTGACTCGGGCTCCGCGCCATTGCCCTTGCGAAGCACCTGACGCCCGGCGAGCTCCGTGCCACTCGCCCCGCCGACGGGGCCGGAGCGCTGCGCCCCGGCCGGTGCATCGGGCCCGCCGCCGCAGGCCGCAAGCGCACAACCGAGCGCCGCGACCGCGGCAGCCCTCGCGAGTCCGGTACTCATGCCGTGCGCAAGCGCTTTTTCTTCAGGTGCACGAGCAGCATGGAAATGGCGGCCGGCGTCATCCCGGAAATGCGCGACGCCTGGGCCACCGTCGCCGGGCGGATGTCGGCGAGCTTCTGGCGGATTTCGTGCGAGAGTCCACGCACGGCCCCGTAGTCGATGTCCTGCGGCAACGCCGTTTCCGCGTAGCGGCGACTACGCTCGATCTCCTGCTCCTGGCGTTGCAGGTAGCCATCGTAGCGGGCCTGAATTTCCACCTGCTGCTCGATCTGGCAGGCGAGTTCATCGGTTTCGATCGCGGTGCGCGCCCGTACCCCGACTGCCGGCAGGCCGCTCAGCAGGGCGTAATCCATGCCCGGCCGGCGCAGCAAATCGAGCGCCGAGGATTCCCGGCGCAGCGGCCCGCCGATCG
>JAKLLP010000456.1 GCA_023150055.1 Gammaproteobacteria bacterium
TGGCAACAAGCAGGCCTTCGTCATCCGCTCGCTCGACGCGGAGACCGTGACGGTGGATGGCAACCATCCGCTGGCGGGTGAGACGCTGCACTTCCGCGGCAAGGTGATCGGGGTGCGCGAGCCCACGGCCGAGGAACTCGCCGCCGCCCAGTGAGCGCCGCGGCGCGCTTTGCCGGCGAACCCTTCCTCGAAGATCTCGATGGCGTCGAGAGCGCTGGACTGGCGGTCTGCGCGTTTCTCACTCCCGGCGACGGCTACGAGCGCTACGCGCGCCGGCTCGCTGCCTCCTGCCGGCATTTCGCCCTGCCGTACAGCATCTGGCTGATCCCGGTCATACACCACTCGATCTCGCTGCGCGGGTCGGCGGACATCGGCTGCAGCAAGCCGAGCTTCATCCGCGCCTGTCTCGATCGGCTCGGCGGCGCCGCGGTCCTGTACGTCGACGTGGACATGATCGTCGCGGCGCGACCGGAGAGCCTGTTTCTGGCGCAGCGTGCCGGTTGCGATTTCGCCATCTACAACTGGCTCGCCGATCCGGATAACGCGGCTTACCTGCCGGCCAACGGTAAGCCGGGCCTGGCCGACCCCCGGTCGTCGTTCTACGTGTTCTCGCACCGCGTCGGCTGGTGCAGCGAGGAGCAGCTCAACTGCAGCGGCGCGACCCAGTTCTACGCCGACACCGCCGGGGCCCGCAAACTTCTCGAGCGCTGGCAGGACGTCATCGCGGCCAATCCCCGCAGCGCCGACGACCAGTGCCTGAACTTCGCGTTCAACAACCCCGGGGTGGGCGGCGCGCCGGTCAAGGCGTCGTGGCTCGACAAATCCTATGCGCGCTGTCCATGGTGGCCACATGTGCGGCCGGTCATCCTGCATCCGCCCGTCCCGGCGCTCGGGCAGCCGTTCGCGGCGGTGCGCGAGGGCGCGGGGGAGCACGTGGTCCACCTCGACCGCTGCACGCCGAACGAAAAGCCGCCGCTGTTTCCGACCGACGGCGGCGTGGATGTGCGCACCGGGGTGGTGTTCCGGCTCTCGGCGGAGGGCCGCCCGCAGCCGGTCGGCCGCTACCTGGAGCCGTTCTGGGTTTACACGGAAGACCCGCCCCTTGCCGAGCTGCTTCCCGGCCTGCAGGATGCGCGCGAGTGAGCGGACGGGAGCTGCGGCCGGCCCGCCGGGGCCGGTAGTGCGGCCGTGCTATAGTCGCCGGCGAAAAACGCTCCGGCAGCCCGCGTCCCGGTAAGCTGCGCCCGGCGAGCAGGAACGAGCATGCAGGAGACCCCACCGAGCGGCCAATGGCACCCCGTGGTGATCGAGGCCCGGCGGCGCGCCGCCGGGCGCGACAACTATTTCGTCAGCTCGAGCACGCCCGTGCTCACCCCGGCGCAGATCGCCGGCCTGCGCGAGCTGGTCGATGCCCGGCACGAGGCGGCCGGTGTCGAGGGCTACGGCTTCGACGCGAGTAACGCCCACGCGCCTGCGCAGCGCCGCACCAAGGTGCGCTGGCTCACGATCGGGGAGCACCGCTGGGTCTACGACGTGATCTGGGAGCAGGCCAACCAGGCGAACCGCCTGTTCGGCTTCGAGCTGGTGCCCTTTCACGACACCATTCAGCTCGCCCGCTACGATGCCGAGGACCAGGGCTTTTTCCGCTGGCATGCCGACACCATCCCGGCCGACATGTCACGCAAGATCAGCATCGTGGTGCCGCTCTGCGACAGCACCGAATACGAGGGCGGCGCGCTCGAGTTCAACGAGAACGGGGCGATACGCTGCCCGCCGCAGCGCGCCGGCGCGCCGATCATGTTCCCGAGCTGGCTGCTGCACCGGGTGACGCCGGTGACGCGCGGCCGGCGCTACAGCCTCGTGGCCT
>JAKLLP010000457.1 GCA_023150055.1 Gammaproteobacteria bacterium
CGTTGTCGATTTCGTGCGATTACTCATTGGCCTGGCTGCGCTCGATGCCGCCTTCTTGAATAGTGCGGGCTAGATCCGGTACTCGACGAACGCCTGGTCACGCAGGCGGCGAATCCACAGGTCGGTTTCTTCACCGAGCTTGCTGTTGCGGATCGCGAGTGCTGCCTGTTGTCGCTGGACTTCCTCGGTGGTGTCCTGCACGCGTCGGCCGAGGACCTCGATGATGTGCCACCCGAAGCGGGTACGGACCGGCTCGCTGACTACCCCTTCGGCCAGGCCCTCGAGGGCCAGCTGGAACTCCGGCGCATAGATGCCCGGTCCTGACCAGCCGAGATCGCCCCCATCCGCCTTGGATCCGGGGTCGTCCGAGACTGCCCGGGCAACGGCCGCGAAGTCGTCGCCGTCCAGGATGCGCTGGCGAATGCCGTTGATCTTGTCGCGCGCGGCCTGATCATCCAGCACCTCGTTTGGCGCGATGAGAATATGCCGTGCGTTGACCTGTTCCTCGATGACCGCCCCACCGCCGCGCCGGTCGTTGAGGCGCACGATGTGAAAGCCGCTGGCGCTGCGGATTGGTTCCGAGACCTGCCCGGGCTGCAGCGCGGGGACCACTTCCGCGAAGATGGTGGGCAGTTCATCGCCTTTACGCCAGCCGAGGCTCCCGCCTTCCAGTGCCTGCTGACCGTCGGAGTAGCTGACGGCCAGTTCGACGAAGTCCTCCCCCGCCCGGAGTTTCTCGCGCAGCTCGGCAACCCTGGCCTCGGCCGCCGCAACCACCTCCGGTGTCGCTGTGGCGGTGACGGCGATGAGGATCTGCGACAGGTCGTACTCCATGTTGGCGCCCGGGCGGCTCGCTTCCCGCGCGAGGTGCTCGTCGATCTCCCGCGGAGTGACGCTGATCCGGGACAGCACATCGCGCTGGCGCAGCTGTTCCAGGGCGATCTGGTCACGCATCTGGTTGCGGTACACCTGGTAGTCGATGCCTTCCCTGGCAAGCATCTGCGGCAGTTCCGCGATCGAGACGTTATTGCGCTCGGCAATGTTGGCGAGGGCGTTGTTCAGAGTCTCGTCGGAGACCTGGATGCCGACCCGCTCGGCACGTTGCAGCTGGATGCGGGTCGCCACCAGGCGCTCGAGCACCTGCAGGGCGAGCGTTCGCTGCGGGGGCAGCTGCGTCCCCTGCGCGCGCAACCGCTGCTCCACCCGGTCGACTTCTGCCTGCAGCTCGCTCTTGAGGACGACCCCGTCGTTGACGATGGCCGCAATGCCGTCGAGCAGCTCGCCGCGCTCCGACAGGCCGCGCGTCTGCGCGGTCGCAGTCAGGCAGGCGAGCGCTGCCGGCAGTATCAGGAAAGAGGCAAGGAGAGCGCGCATGGGGTCGTGTCAGTCACGATCGTAGCCCAGAATACCACGTCCGAGCACCCGCTCCGCCGGGTCGCTGGCGTTCGTCAACCCCTTGAGGATCAGCTGCAGCGCAATGGCGGTGTCCGTCTCCCCGGTGCGTGTCGCCACGTAGCGTTGGTAAACCACGCGCACGCCCCAGCAGCAGGTCTGGTACTCCGCGCCGACGAAGCGCTCCAGCGGCTCCTCGTCGAGGATCGAGTAGTTGTAACGGGCCACCGCGCTCCACCGGTCGGAAATTGGCCAGGCGGCCGACAGGTCGATTTCCTCCAGCGTGTCGCGGCGATAGCGGTAGGCGATATTGGCAGCCCGCCGGCTGTCACGCCGGTACTGGATGCGGCCGAGGAACTTCTGCGACTGGCCGGCGTCGGCGTCCCACTGGTAGCCGAGATCGAATTTCCAGCGCTCGTTCACGTTGAGGCCGAGCTCGGCCAGCCAGTCCGAGCTGTTGTTGATGAT
>JAKLLP010000458.1 GCA_023150055.1 Gammaproteobacteria bacterium
TACGTCGGCGAGACCGTCAAGCTGCCGCGGGCACAGGCGAAAATCGAAGAGTGGCGGCAGTGGCTGCCGGCCCTGGAAGCCGACCCCGAGGTGACGGTGGTCTCCCCGATAGCGAGCGGAAACGTCTTCGTTTTCCGCGGCGCGCGCCAGGAGTCGGTGCGCATGGCCGGTGTCATACCCGAGCGCCATGACCAGATCGTCAACATCGAGTCGAGCCTGCTCGAGGGCCGCTTCCTGCAGATGACGACCGGCGAGGTGGCGCTGGGGTCGACGATGGCGGCTGATTTCGGCATCCGCATGCGCGACAAGCTGCGCCTGCTCGGTCCCGGCGGGCGCGCGCTATCGGTGACGGTTGCCGGAATCTACGAGACGGGCTCCGGGACGCTCGACGACAAGCAGATCTTCCTGATGCTGCGTGACGGCCAGTCGCTGCTGGAAATCGGCAGCGCAGTAAACAGCATTGGTGTTCGCATCGGCGATCTGAACCGTGCGGAGGTGGTGGCACAGAGCCTGGCGGAACGGATGCCGTTCAAGGTCCGCTCCTGGATCGGCGACAACCCGAACGTCTTTCGCACGCTTGCCGCACAGGACCAGACCTCCAACATGGTGCTGATCTCCACCATCATCGCCGCCGGTTTCGGCATTGCCAGCATCCTCATCATGTCGGTGACCGGCAAGTTCCGCGAGATCGGCATCCTCAAGGCGATGGGGGCCACGCCCGGCGAGATCCAGACGATTTTCGTCATCGAGGGTTTCCTGCTGGCGGTCCTCGGCTGCCTGGTCGGTATTCCCGCCGGTCTTGCCGTGCTCAATGCCCTGAGCCGGATCCGGGCCCCCGGGCCGGGCGGGCGCGAGCAGTCCATTTTCCTGATCCAGATCGATCCCTGGCTGCTCGCCGCAGCAGCAACCGTCGCCATCACGGTGGGCGTCATCGCCGCCTTCTTCCCGGCGCGCCGGGCCGGGCGGGTCGACCCCATGCAGGTCATCCGGGGCAGCTGATGACACCGCCGGCGGTCATCGAACTGCGCGGGGTCGGCAAGACCTACTACAGCGGCGAGATCGCCACGCCGGTGTTGTTCGATATCTCTTTCCCGGTGCGGCGCGGTGAGTTCATCGCCATCGTCGGCGGCAGCGGCTCGGGCAAGACCACGCTGCTCAACCTCATGGGACTCCTCGACCGCCCAACTACCGGCGAGGTCCTGATCGAGGGTGAACAGGCCGGCCATCTCGATGAACTCGGACGGGCCAAGGTCCGCCGCGAGCGACTCGGCTTCATCTTCCAGTTCCACTACCTGCTGCCCGAGTTCACCGTGATCGAGAATGCGCTCATGCCCTGCCGGATGAAGGGCGCCGACTACCATGACCAGCAGGAACCGCGCATGCGCAAACTGCTGGAGACCGTAGGGCTCGGGGAAAAGCTGCGCAGCCGTCCCGCCCAGCTCTCGGGCGGACAACAGCAACGCGTGGCCGTCGTGCGCTCGCTCGCCAACGACCCGGCACTCGTCCTGGCCGACGAGCCCACCGGCAATCTCGACAGTCGCAGCGGTCGCGTGGTGTTCGACCTCATGCGTACGCTGAGCCGCGAATCGGGCACCACCTTCGTGATGGTCACCCACGACGATGACTTTGCGCTGGAGGCCGACCGCGTCATCCGTATCCGCGACGGGCGCATCGAGAAGTCGGCGGAACGCGGCTAGTGTGGCGTTCTGCAACAACGTTGGCGGGCTGTGATGGTCGAACCGCCACACTAGCCCCCGCCGTGTACCTGTGGGCTACGGCGCCTGTTTCGGCTGGCTGACCCGCTGTTTGACGATCGAGGCATCGACTGGGTTGAAGTAGATCTCCACGTTACGGCC
>JAKLLP010000459.1 GCA_023150055.1 Gammaproteobacteria bacterium
CGTGGTCGTCGGCGTCGTGCTGGGTATCCGTCCGTTCCTCGTGCGCCTGCGGCTGCCGTACCACGCCCGTGCCGCCGTGATCCTGAGCATTTCCGTCGTGCTGCTGCTGGCGGCGCTGCTGCTCGCCCCGGCGCTGCGCTCGGAGACGCTCTGGAGCGTGGCCTTTTTCCCGGTGATCGTCCTTGGTCTGCTCTCCGAGGGTATTGCCAGGACGATCGAGCGCGACAGCCCGTTCACGGCGCTGTGGCGCGTGACCACGACCATCGGCATCGCGCTCGCGCTGGCCGGCATCATCCAGATTCCGCTGCTGCGCGAGATTGCCATCGAGTTTCCGGAGCTGGTCATCACCCAGATCGTCCTGATCATACTGATCGCGGAGTTTCTCGACCTGAGACTGCTGCTCGACCTGGACGCGAAGCTCAGCGGGTTGCCCCCACCGCGCCTGTTCTCGGCCAATCCTGCGCTGCGCGTCGTGCTCGTTCGCAACCGGTACCGCGGCGGCGTCATCGGCCGGCTCGGTATACCGATCCGCAGCGGCTACCGGCGCCACAACGTCAGCCGCGTCGTCGAATGCCTGCGCGAGCGCGGTCACGGCGTGGAGGTCGTGGAAGGCGACATGTCACTGCTCGCGACCCTGCGCGACCTGATCCCTCCGCATCCGCTGACCAGCCAGCCCGGCGGCCTTGTCTTCAACATGGCGCACGGCATCCAGGGCGATCTGGCGGCGGCCCATGTGCCGGCCATGCTGGAGATGTCGGGGCTCGCCTACACTGGCCCGACTCCGCTCGGCTACGCCTGCATACAGGACCGCGTGCTGATGGGGACGCTGCTGCGCCAGGCCGAGGTGCCGACTCCCGATTTTCGTCTCCTCGGCCCGTCAGCGGACGAGTGCCGCGACCTGCGCTACCCGGTGCTGGTCGGGCCGCGCACGTCGACCGGGCGCCGGCGACGCCTGGCTCGCAACCGTCAGCAGCTGCTCAACGAGGTCGCGCGGGTCGCCGCTCACGAGGGGCAGGCTGCGGTCGTCGAGCCGGTCGTGGTCGGACGCAAAATCGAGGTCGCGATTCTCGGCAACGACCCACCGCGCTGCCTGCCGCTGGTCGAGACGCTGCCGGGGCGGGCGGGCAGAACCTGTCCCGCCGCGCTCGACACGAAGCTTGCGGCCGCCACCCGCGCCGCGGCACTGGCAGCCTTTCACGCCTGCAACTGCCGCGACTACGCAGTCGTCGAGCTGCGTATCACCCCGGGTGGCCACCCGGTCGTGATCGGCATCGAGGTCGCCGCTGCGCTCGAGGCCGGCGCGGCACTCGAGATTGCGGCTGCGGCGGCCGGCTTGCCATATGGCGAACTGATCGGCCGGATCGTCAATATCGCCCGCGAGCGCTATCGACCGGCGCAGAGCCCGGGCGCCGGGCTGCCGGTACCGGCCATGGACGACGGCAAGAACCGGGGACACCTCGTTGCCGGGTAAGGCGGCCACCTGCGGCAGGATCGTTGCGATCGGTGGCGCCGAGATCCGCAGCGGCGATCTCGACGTGCTCGGCCATTTTGTCGCCTGCTGCGGGGGCCACGGCGCGCGCGTGGTAGTGCTCACAGCTGCATCGCGTGAGCCCGCCGAGCGCAACCGCGATTACGCTGCCGCCTTCCGCGCACTCGGGGTGGAGGAGGTCGCGTTTTTCCACCAGGAGCATCGCGAGGAGGCCTCCGATGCCGCGCTGCTCGCCGCCGTGGACGCCGCCGACGGCGTCTTTTTCACGGGCGGCAGCCAGCTCAAGCTCGTCTCGACGATCGCCGGGACGCCGCTCGAGGCCAGGCTACGGGCGCGCTACTTCGCCGGCATGACGCTTGGGGG
>JAKLLP010000045.1 GCA_023150055.1 Gammaproteobacteria bacterium
TGCCTGCGCGCGCCAGCCATCACCAGCCCTCGAGGCGCTGGGTAAGGCCCATCCGGATGTACAGATCCATGGACTCGACGTGGAGGATCATTGCGACATCAGCCGATTGGCCGGGAGGCTGCAGGGCGAGCCGATCGACGTGCTCATCAACAACGCAGGCGTTCTCGGTAAGAGGTCATTCGACGACGGCGCGATGCGCGACCAGTCCTTCGGTCAGAGCGATTATGAGGACTGGACGCGGATATTCCGGGTCAACGTCATGGGGCCGATGAAGATGGCCGAGGCGTTCATCGAAGCCGTTGCCACCAGCCGACAGAAGAAGATCGTCACCCTGTCCAGCATGCTCGGCAGCATGACGTTGAATACCACTGGCGGGCTTTACGGTTACCGGGCCAGTAAGGCCGCAGTCAACGCCATCATGAAGTCGATGGCCGTGGATCTTGCTCCCAGGCGCGTAATCGCAGTTGCGCTGCATCCCGGCTGGGTTCGCACTGACATGGGCGGACGGAATGCGGCAGTGGACATCGGCGAAAGTGTCGCCGGGATGCGCAGCGTGATCGAGCGGCTGACGATAGCCGATGCGGGCTGCCTGATCGGCTACGATGGGCAAACGATGCCGTACTGAGCGCGGTGGGCCATCGTGCAACCGGGCGACGACAGCACGCAGTTCGAGGGGGCAAGCTGAACGCCCGGACACACAAGAGCGAGACCGTTCGGCTGGCCTGGCGGTGGCGAATTGCGGCGCTACTGTGTCTGATCACGACGATCAACTACCTCGACCGCCAGGCGCTCGCCATCACCGGACCGGTGCTCATCGAGGAGTTCGGTCTCAGCAATACCGATTTTGGCCTCATCAACTCGGCGTTTCTGTTCGCCTACGCCTTCGGGCATCTCCTGGCCGGGCCATTCATCGACTGGGTCGGGACGAGGCGGGCCTTCGGCATCGCGGTCGTCGCCTGGAGCGTCGCCGGGATGTTGCACGCGGCCGCGCGCGGTTTCACGAGCCTGCTCTTCTTCCGGGCCCTGCTCGGATTCACAGAGGCCAGTAATTTTCCCGCTGCGCTGAAGTCGGTTGCCGAGTGGTTTCCGCAGGCAGACCGATCGCTCGCGGTAGGAATCGTCACCGTGGGACCGGGGCTTGGCGCCATCATCGCGCCGCCCTTGCTCGGCGCCCTGACGATTGCCTACGGCTGGCAGGCTGCGTTTCTCCTGCCCGGAGCGATCGGGTTCGCCTGGCTCTGGCTGTGGCTCGCCTGGTACGACCTGCCCGAGCGGCATCGGCGGATCAGTGAAGACGAGCGGGGCCTCATCCTGCGGGACCGCGATGTCGCCGAGCACGCAGGCCGCCGGATCGAGTGGTCACGGCTGCTCGGCTATCTGCGCTACCGTGAGGTGTGGGGGCTGCTGCTCAGTCGCTTCGCCAACGACGGCGCATTTTACTTCTTCGTGACCTGGCTGCCGACCTACCTGGTACAGGCTCAGGGGTTCGACCTGCGGGCGATTGCGGTATTCGCCTGGATTCCGTTTCTCGCGGCCGATGCGGGCAGCCTGGCGGGAGGCTGGGCGGCCCAGCGCCTCATTGCGCACGGCGGCACAGTGGACAGGGCCCGTAAGCTCGCAATCTGGACGGGCGCCATCCTGGTGGTGATCGCACTGCTGCCGCTGGTATCCGCCGGGGCAGCGACGGCGATTGCCGCGGTGGCGCTTGCCATGTTCGCCATTCAGTTCAAGGCAGCCAACCTGTTTGCGCTTCCCGTGGATCTTTTTCCTGCCGGGGAGGTCGCCAGTATCTGGGGCCTTTTCGGGGCCGTAGGGAGTTTTGGCGGGATGACATTCGTAGCGGCGGTCGGATGGGTTACCGAACATTACTCCTACGAGCCGGTCTTCTGGGCCGTCGGACTGACACAACTCGTCTCGGCCGCTGCAATCAGCCTGCTCGTGCCGAAGATCGTGCCCCTGGCCGCCCAAAGGACTCACGGATGAGCGCCGGCGATCCGGTTGCGATGCTGCTGGGAGCACTCGGCCGGTTCGAGCGCGCCGTTACCTTCATCGCATTCATGATCCTCTGTGCGGTCCTGTTTGCGGACGTGCTGAGTCGCGAGCTGACCGGCGCCGGGTTGACGTGGGCGCGGGATGTCGGTGTGCTCGCCAACCTCGTCGTGACGATGGTGGGGTTCGGTATCGCGTCGGCGCATGCAGCACACCTGCGGCCCCGCTTCGGTGACCGATGGCTGCCTGCGGCCTGGACACCTGTCCTCGACACGCTGCGCGAGGCGTTGATGGCCGCCTTCTGCCTGGCATTTGCGACCGTCGGTACCGCTGCCGTCCTGGAGACGGCAGCGCTTGCCGAAAGCCTGCCCGTGCTCCGCTGGCCAGCATGGCCGTTCCAGCTCGTGATACCGGTGGTTTTTGCGCTTGCGGCGCTGCGCCACGCTGCACTGGCCATTCGCGCGGACCTGCGCGGCGGTAGTGGCGATGCAGCCGCAGCGGGCACAGAGTGAGATGAACGGCGAGGGATCCGGGCCGTGATCGAATGGATCGGTCTCGTTGCATTGCTGCTCAGCCTGCTGGTCCTGCGGCAGAACCTCCTGGTCGTACTTGGATCCGCGCTGGTCTTCACCAGCCTCGTATTCGGCGAGGGCCGGCTCACCGATATCGTCGCCGATGTCTGGGAGGCGGCAAACAAGGAGGTGCTGCTCTCCATTCCCCTGTATCTGCTCGCCGGCAACGTCATGGCGCGCGGTATCATGGCGGCTCGGTTGATACGACTGATGCGCGCGCTGGCGGGCCCGGTGCCCGGGGGGCTCGCGATCGCGACGGTCCTCTCCTGCGCGCTGTTTGCCGCGGTGTCAGGATCCGGCGCGGTAACCATGCTCGCGATCGGGGCCATGATGTATCCGGCGCTCCTCGCGGCAGGTTACCCGCGGCATTTTTCGCTCGGCGCCCTCTGCGCGGCTGGTACGCTCGGGATCATCATCCCGCCGAGCATCCCGCTCATCCTTTTTGGGGTCATGACCCAGACGTCGATAGCCGACCTGTTCCTCGCGGGCATCGGCCCCGGGCTCCTGCTCACGGCGCTGATGGCAAGCTACGCGCTGATCGCCAACCGCCGGCTGCGCGGCGATTCCTGGCGGCTGGGCGAGATCCTTGGTGCGCTGCGTGCAGGGGCCTGGGCCTTGATGATGCCGGTGATCATCCTCGGCGGGATCTACAGCGGTTACTTCACTGCAACGGAGTCAGCGGCAGTCGCGGTGGTCTACGCAATGTTCGTCGAGATGGTCGTGTACCGCGAACTCGATTTTGCCGGCCTGTACGTGGTGGTAACTCATACCACGCAACTGCTCGGCTCGCTTTTTCCCGTCCTCATGTTCGCCCTCAGCCTGAATATTTTTCTCACCTACCAGCAGGTCCCGGATCTGGCCGTGGGCTGGCTGATGGAGCGGGTATCGAATCCCGTGACATTTCTCGTCTCGGTCAATATCCTGCTGCTGCTGGTCGGCGCCGTGATGGATATCGGCTCCGCAATTCTGATACTGGCACCCATCCTGACCCCGTTGGCGATCGCCCAGGGCATCGACCCGGTGCACTTCGGCATCGTCATGGTAGTGAACCTCGAGATCGGCTACCTGACACCCCCGGTCGGCATGAACCTGATCATTGCGACGACTGCCTTCCGCGAGCATTTCTGGACCGTCTGCCGCGCCGTGGTTCCCTTTGTGCTGCTGATGCTCGCGGCGCTGGCACTGGTGACCTTCTGGCCGGATCTGACACTCTTTCTGATACGATAGCGCGCGGCACGGGGGAGCTGCGCAGCGCGAATCGGCCCGCTGGCTGTTGCGAGTGGCCGCAGCCCCGACAGACAAAACACCAATCGACCCACCAGTCTCACAGGGAGCGCATCATGACCATAAAAATCGGCGACCGCATGCCGGAAGGAAGCTTCGGCATCATGACCAAGGATGGCCCGGGATCCATTTCGACCACGGAACTCTTCAAGGGCAAGAAAGTGGTCCTCTTTGCGGTGCCAGGGGCATTCACGCCGACTTGCTCGATGAACCACCTGCCGGGCTATGTGGAACACGCAGACCAGATCCGGGCGCGCGGCGTGCACACCGTGGCCTGCCTGTCGGTGAACGACACCTTCGTCATGGATGCCTGGGGACGGGATCGCAAGGTGGGTGACAAGGTCCTCATGCTCGCGGACGGCAATGGCAGCTATGCGACTGCGCTTGGGCTGGATCTCGACGCAAGCGGCTTCGGCATGGGCAAGCGCAGCCAGCGTTTCGCGGTGGTCGTCGAGGACGGCGTGGTCAAGCAGTTGTTCGTCGAGGCACCCCGGGAGTTCAAGGTCAGCTCGGCAGAGCACGTGCTGAAAAGTCTCTGAGAGTTCCGACCGCCCGGAGTACCGGCGAGAAGCAACGACAGCGGATCACCGCGACTCCGGGTGACCTGCGATAGCACAGCGGGGTAAACATGGAAGAGATCGTTCAGACGCTGCCACTCAGCTACGCCATTGTGAAGTTCATTCACGTTCTGCTCTTTGTTTACTGGCTGGGCGGTGATGCAGGCGTGTTCTACTCGAGCACCTTCGTCATCAACGACAAGCTGTCGAAGGAGGCGCGGCTCACCGCCTTCAAGATCTTCATCAATCTCGACATGCTGCCGCGGTATTGCCTCGCGCTGATGCTGACCGTGGGCGGAATTCTCTCGGAGTTCGTCGGCTACCAGCATCCGACCTGGCAGATGATCGGTATCGTCGCATTGGGGCCCATCTGGGTCTGGGTCGTGCATGCGGTGCACGCGAAGGAGGGCACCGATTTCGGTCGTATGCTGGCCAAGGGCGACTACTATTTCCGCTTCCTGATGATCTTCGGGCTGATCGGCTCGGTGGTCTGGCACTGGTCGACCGGGGAACTGAAGGAATTCCCGTGGCTGGCCGGCAAGCTGCTCGTGTTTGCCTTTCTTATTTTCTGCGGCTTCATGATCCGCCGTAACCTGCCACCCTTTATCGAGGGCTTCCGCATGATGGCCTCGCAGGGCGTCACGCCCGCGAGTGACAGCAAGATGTACGACGGCCTGATGGCCTGTAGGCCTTACGTGTGGGCCATCTGGGCGGGGGTGGCGCTGTCGGCATTTCTCGGGATCTGGAAGCCCGGGGCCGGTGGCTGAGCAGGACGGGTCAATGCCTGGCGGCCAGTTTCGATGTGGCTGCCGTCATGGTCGCTGCGGCGGCCATGAGCAGCGCGACCGGTGCGAATGATCCGTCGTAGAGAGTTCCGGAAAGAATGCTGATGCCTCCGCTGAGCGCCAGGGCCAGCGAACTCGAAAGACCTGCCGCGGTGCCCGCCAGCCGGGGTGAGACGTCGACGGCGCCGCCCAGCATGAACCCCATCGAGCAGAGTCGCAGCGTGCGGGCGATTCCGAGTCGAGTGCCCAGACGAGCGGTGAGCGCTGCACCGGCCACGTAGAGTGCAGTCATGCCGCCCCAGGCGAGGCCGAACTGCTCCGGTCCGATTCCCAGATGCCCGGCGAAGACGGCCGATCCCACCGCCAGAAACGCAAAGAAGCAGCCCTGAGTGCAGGCGTAGAAGAGGGTATGACCGAGGAATGGTGGCGAACGCAGCAGTCCCAGGCAGCCGGCCCACCATGACGCCGCGACATCACCAGGGGGGGCGTCTCTGGCCTCGGCGGCTCCGTAAGCCCGACCGCCAGCGCCGCGCTGACTCCGATTCCCAGCAGGGCACTGATGAGGAATATGGCAGTAATACCGAATCGGGCGCTGAGGCCGCCACCGATGACCGGTCCGATCATGGGCGCCACACCCATGGCCGCACTGATCAAGGACAGCGCTCTTGCCGATTCGACGGCATCGCAGGTATCGCGCACGACGGCCCGTGACACCACGGTGCCAACGCCGACGCCGAGCGCCAGTCCGAACAGGTAACTCGCGTTCAGCAGCTGAGTCTCGGCGATACTGACGTCGAACCGCGTCGTGACGCCGGCGAGCGCCGGAAACACGATGCTCATGCCGAAAGGCGACAGGGAGCTGGCCACCGAAAGAAGCAGCAGCGGTGGGCGGCCGCGCTCGTCGCCAGTGCCCCGCCGGGGAACGGCCGGACGCGCGACCATCACAGGTGCACACAGGGCGATCCGGTGGTCACCCCAGTTTTTTGTCGAGCGCCGGGATGACCTCGAAGAGGTCCGCCACGAGGCCGATGTCGGCCACCTGGAATATGGATGCCTCAGGGTCCTTGTTGACGGCCACGATCAGCCCTGCGTCCTTGATCCCGGTCAGGTGCTGGATGGCACCGGAGATGCCGAAGGCGAAATAAACCTCCGGCGCGATGATCTTGCCGGTCTGGCCCACCTGCATGTCGTTGGGCACGAAGCCCGCGTCCACGGCGGCCCGCGAAGCGCCCACGGCAGCGCCGATCCGGTCGGCGAGCGCGAACAGCAGCTTGAAATTCTCACCGCTGCCGACTCCGCGGCCGCCGGACAGGACGATGCGCGCTGTCTGCAGGTCCGGCCGCGCATCACCACCACCCGTGCGTAATTCGATGAAGCGCGTGTGCGCCGGCAGTTCGGCTGCAACCTGGTTCGGCACAATGCTGGCCGCCCCACCTTCCGCAGCAGGCTTGAACGAGGCCGTGCGCACCGTCGCGACCACTTTCAGCCCCTCCGGCACTTCAACGGTGACAATGGCGTTGCCGGCATAAACAGGCCGCTGGAACTGTCTCGGTCCCGTGACCGCCATGAGGTCGCTGACCTGGCCCACACCGAGCAGCGCTGCGGTCCGCGGCATCAGGTCCTTGCCGAATGTCGTGGAGGGGCCAAGGATGTAGTCATGGTCGGCCGCTATCACGGCAAGCTGAGGAGCGATGATGGCGGCCAGCGCGGCCTGGTTTTCTTCGCGTTCGACTGTCAGTACGCGGGCGACGCCCTCGAGTGCCGCCGCCTGGTGGGCGACCTCCCCACAATTGCTGCCGAATACGACCACGTCGGCACCGGCCGGATCGATTTCGCGCGCGCAACTCAGGCAGCGCGCCGTGCTCTGATTCAGCTGGTTGCCGCTGTGTTCGGCAACGATGAGTACTTTTGACATGATGGCTGTTTCCTCGTGTGCACGCCCGGTCAGTTGAAGATGCCTTTGTCGCGCAGGGCCGCCACCAGCGCGTCGACATCGGCAACCATCACGCCCTTCTGGCGTGGTGCGGGTTCCTCGTATTTCAGCACCCTGATCCTGGGCTCCAGATCGATGCCGAGTGAGGCCAGCGACTCGGTCTGCAGCGGCTTTTTCTTCGCCTTCATGATGTCGGGCAGCTTGACGTAGCGCGGTTCGTTGAGGCGCAGGTCGGTGGTGACGACCGCGGGCAGATCGACATTGATGACTTCGAGCCCAGCATCGACTTCGCGAGTGACGGTTGCCCTGCCATCGACGATCTCGAGTTTCGACGCGAATGTGGCCTGCGGCCGTTGCCAGAGAGCCGCCAGCATCTGGCCGGTCTGGTTGCAGTCGTCGTCGATGGCCTGCTTGCCGAGCAACACCAGGTCGGGCTGTTCCCGCTCGATCACCTTCAATATGGCCTTGGCGGCGATCAGCGGTTCTACCTGGATGTCGCTTTCGATCAGCAGGGCGCGGTCGGCGCCCATGGCAAGACCGGTCCGCAGCTGTTGCTGGCAGTCCGCTGGACCGATAGACACGACCAGTATTTCGACAGGACTGCCGCCCTCGCGGATACGCAGCGCCTCCTCGAGCGCAATCTCGTCGAACGGATTTACGCTCATTTTGACGCCATCGGTCACCACCCCTGAGCCATCGGGCCGGAGGCGAATGCGGACGTTGTAGTCAACGACGCGTTTGAGGCATACCATGATTTTTTTCACATTCCACTCCCGGTTCTCGCCCACACAGGGCCGACCGCCCGGCGAGCAGATAACGTCTCCTTCGAGGCCATGCGGACCCGATAGAGCGCGCTGCGGTGGTTGGCGGCAGGCTGGGAGCGTTATTGTCGTCTGGCCGCTGCGATGGTGACAAGCGTCGCGACCGGATCCGAATAACCCGGCTGGAGAGGTTGCCCGTGTTTTCAGCGCTGATCAGCGTGCCACAGCTTGCCCCGCGCCTCGGTGCGCCGGACTGGGTCGTCATCGACTGCAGGTTTGACCTGGCGAGGCCCGAAGCCGGGGAGGCCGCTTACCGGCAGGGCCATATCCCGGGTGCGCGCTACGCGCATCTCGACCGCGACCTCGCTGCGCCTCGCCAGGCCGGCAGTGGACGGCACCCGTTACCGGAACCGGAGGTTCTCGCCGCTACGTTCGGTCGCTGGGGTATCGACAATGCGGCAAAGGTCGTTGCCTACGACGATGCGGGCGGTGCGATTGCGGCGCGGCTGTGGTGGCTGCTGCGTTGGATGGGTCATGCGGACGTCGGCCTGCTCGACGGTGGCTGGGGCGCGTGGCAGGCAGCGGGAATGCCGGTCGATTCGACTCCCGCCCGCTGTGAACCCAAGCTGTTCACGGGAACCCCGGGGCACATGCCGGTAATCGACGCCGGCGAGATTGCCGCCCGCCTGCAGGATCGGCGGTTCCTGCTCGTCGATGCGCGTGCCGCCGCACGCTTCTCCGGAGAGGTCGAACCAATCGACGTGGTGGCCGGACACGTGCCCGGTGCGAAGAATTTTCCTTTTCAGGACAGTCTCGATGCCCGGGGTTCCTTCCGGGACCGCGCGACGCTCGAGGGCGGGTTCGGCGATCTCATGCGTGGGCGGGAGGCTGCCGACGTCGCCGTGATGTGTGGCTCCGGCGTCACCGCATGTCATAATCTTTTTTCCATGGAACTGGCGGGGTACCCCGGCGCCCGTCTTTATCCAGGCTCGTGGAGCGAGTGGATTACTGATCCTGTTCGACCCATCGCTGGCAAGAACAAATAAACCGCCGGAAAACACCAGGACCTGAGAAAGGCACCAGAGGCCCGACCGTAATGAGCAGCAGCATATTGCAGCGCGATCATCGCTCCCTTCGCGGGACCATTCTCTACACCAGCAACAAGCCGGACCGCATCGGTCAGGAGCGGGGCCGCGAGTATTTCATGATCAACACGCATAGCGATGGCAGGCGCACCTGCATTGCTCACTGCGAAATCGACGACCGTCCGAGTGTCATGCGCGACATCACCTACAGCCTCGATGAGGAGTGGTATCCGACAGACTGCTTCGTGCGGCTCGCCGTGAATGACCGCTTCATGGGTAGTGGCTGGTTTCGCTTCGGGTCGAACTTTGCCGAGTGCGAGACGTGGACCGCCATCGAGGGCCGGGTCACCCAGCGGATGGAGACACAGGGACGATTACGCAGTTTCCAGAACCACGCCATCCAGTGCGATGCGTGGCACCTGCGGCTCTACGACCGCAGGCGCAAGGGGGTGCAGGTGATCGACGAATTGCTGCTGTCGTCACCGGATCACCGCGGCGCAACGGGACCTCTGCTGTTTCGCGCCGGGCTCTGCATCGACTTCGTCGGGGAAGAGAGTCTCCAGGTTGGGGCCGGCACCTTCGACGCGCTGCACTTCCGGTTTGTCTCGGCGCCGGGACTGCCCGTGGAGCATCCACCCTACGATATCTGGTGCACTGCCGATGATGACTACGTCTTTCTGAAGGGCGTCATCGGTGGCTATATGCAGACCTACTACGAGCTGGTGGAGTTGACACACAGCAAGGAATGACCGCGGGCATCACGATCCGGGCGGGGTTTGGCCAATCCTGGTCCGTACTCCGGCCGGTCCGACCTCTGCATCCCGTGGCACACTGGTTCTCAGGTCTCCCATGGGGCCTGGTGCTGAGTGGTTGCGGCCGAACCTTGCTACCAATATCCGTCCGGGGGGCCTCGGTGCGTTCCGGTATGGTGCACAAGCTGTTGAACGGGCGTGGACAGGGATTCAATACGTGAAGGCGAAAACGGGCTTCTACTACGGTTGGATCATCGCGCTCAGCGCCGCTCTGCTGTTACTTGTAACCAATGGAATGACCCTCGGGGGGCTGTCGGTTTTCGATGAAGCCATCCTGAAGACGCTGCAGGAGTCCACCGGCCGGGAATCGATGCGCGGCGATCTCAATCTGCGCGCGCTCATCACGTTCTGGGGCAGTGGCGCCCTGGCGCCGCTGGCCGGTGCGCTGGCGGATCGCATCGGCGTCCGACCGCTGATGGTCGTCGGCTTGGTATTGCTCGCAGGCGGGTATTTCTTTTACGGCAGCATCGAGAGTCTGGGGCAAATTTACGGTATTCATGCGGCTCTGGCGCTGACGCTTGCCACCTGCGGCCTGGTCGTCAACGTCATGCTGGTGTCGAAGTGGTTCGTCCGCAACCGGGGGTTCGCAATCGGCATCGCCCTGGCCGGAACCAGCCTTGGCAATGCCACGCTGGCGCCGGCGAACGCATGGCTGATAGAGCAACTCGGCTGGCGCAGTGCCTTCCAATGGACCGCCCTGGTCCCGCTGCTGATGATTCCGCTCGTCCTGTTCGTCCTGCGTGAGCGTCCGGCAGATATCACGCCGGAAATGCCCGTGCGGCAGGGCGCGCCGGAGACTCCCGTCCAGCTATCGGGCATGACCTACGGGGAGGCGCTCAGGACGGGAAATTTCTGGATTC
>JAKLLP010000460.1 GCA_023150055.1 Gammaproteobacteria bacterium
GTGGCCCCGCTACTGAGCGGCCCCCGGTAGCCGGCGGCCCGGCCTAAGCCGGGCCGCCACGATCTCTGGAAAGCGCGCCTCAGCGCCCCTTGACAGGTCAGGGCACGAAGTCGTCGAGGAGTATCAGCCCGACAGGGCCGCCACCACCCGGCGCGTCACGCGCAACCGCCGTGTACACGCCACCGGCAACCAGGGGAACCGTCACCTGCAATGCCACGATGGCGTCATTGCCGGCAGGAGTCAGCGTGACCTCGTAAGATCCTTCCGGCAGCGGCACATAGCCGGTATCGGCCCGGAAGGGAACATTGGAAAACGCCGGCTCGATCTGCGTGATGTCGGTGCCAGGCGCGGCCACGTAGATATCGACCGGGCCGGCGGCGGGCGAGGCGTGGACCAGCCTGACCCGGGTCTCCGTGGCAACCGGGCGGTTGTCGTCGACGAGCACCAGTTCGTCGATGGCCGGCGTACCGAGAAGGAGCCCGGTGGCGAGCACGCTGTATTCGGCACCCTGGGCGAGGTCGGCATCGAAATCGATGGCGATCACGCCGGGATTGCCCGCTGCCGTAACCTTGAAGTTGTAGCTCCCGGGGGGCACCGACAGATAGGCGTTCGCCGCCGGAGCAACCTGCGTATAGGCAAGGCCGCTGATCACCGGCGCGGGGAAGTCATCGTTGACGACGACATCCACGGCCGGCGCGTCCGGCGAGGCGTGGACCACCCGGACATCGGCCGGAGTGGC
Organism: Gammaproteobacteria bacterium; assembly: GCA_023150055.1. Classification (GTDB taxonomy): domain Bacteria; phylum Pseudomonadota; class Gammaproteobacteria; order Steroidobacterales; genus QUBU01. The sequence continues at coordinate 740 of JAKLLP010000460.1, forward strand.
GACGTCGCGCAACTCGGCGCTACCCGCGCCATCGAGCACCACCAGCGAGATGGGCGCAGCACCTGCACCGGTATTGGCCACCGCCGCAATGAGCAGGTCGGAGCCGCCATCGAGTGCAAGAGTCCCGGAATCGAACACGACGGTAGTCGTGCCGGCGAGCGTCACGCGGACCTGGTAATCACCCTCGGGGACATCCACCGGACCCAGCGTCTGGCCGAAAGAGAAACTGCCGAGCGGCGTAGCTGAACCCAGGGACGCACCGGGCTCCGTCACGTAGACATCGACCTGGGGCGCATCGGGTGCCGCATGAACCACCTGGGCGCGGACCTGTCCGCCCGACACACGCTCACGGTCCCTGGCGATGATGAGAGGCTCCAGGGTGGCATCGGCAACCTTGCCGACGGCCAGGATGCTGTAGTCGGTCCCGGCCGCGAGTGCGGTATCGGGCAGATCGATGACGACAGCGTTACCACCTGGAATGATCGCCTCCACGGCGATGTCGTAGCTGCCGCGCGTCACCTGCGTGAAACCGGAGCCGGTCTTGTAGTCGACCTCTTCCAGTACTGCCGCACCATCGACCAGCACGTTGACCAGCGGCGCATCCGGCGAGGCGTGCAGCACGCGGTACGCGGCCTTGGCGGGATCATCGTCGTCGTCACATCCACCCAACACCAAAGCAAGCGCAGCAAGCGGCGCCAGCAACCACAACTTGTTCATGACTTTCTCCCTGCGAAATCGTTCGACACGCTGGGACATTCGGTTAAGCCGCGGGACCGGATTCAGTAAAGTCGCGAAGCTGGTGTTCCAGCCTGCCCGCGCAGACTGGTGTTTGTTTCATCGTGCCTGCGCGGCGCGGCTCTCGAGCGCTGTGCTGAGCGCTGCGGCCCGGGAGAGCCTGCGCCGGGACGTTCGCTACGCACTTCCCTGTGCTGCGCTCACTCGGGTCTCGCTGGCGCTCGGCTATCCCTGCCTCGCTGGCTCGACACGCCCGTTACAGGCTCTCCCGGGCCTTGCGTTCGAACGCGCCGAGTGCCGGGCCGTTACCAGCAGGCGCGTACGTGTGGAGCCGGTTGCCAGGAGGGCAGCAAC
>JAKLLP010000461.1 GCA_023150055.1 Gammaproteobacteria bacterium
GCGTTCGGAATAGCGGGCGCCGAGCATAGCGAATTAGCTGGTGGCGGTCACGAATCGCGGGCTCCTCGACCGGGAGCATCATTTAACCTGCTCATTACGTGCCCGTGATCACACACAGTTGATATTCGTTGACCTAGGCTGCTGACCCAGCGGATAATTTCGCGGGCTGGTGAACAGCGGGCACCACCGTACTCCGTCAGCCAGCATCGGCGGCGGGTTTCGGCACGGGAACAGACTGCAGCGGGCTCCGGGGAAGAGCCTCGACTGACGGCAGTGTTGCGGAGGACAAAATTGAGCGTACCCGAGCAAATCCTGGCGGAGGACGTCGGACATCGTCGTGTCCCTGGCACGCGGCGGCGCAAGCTGCCCTGGCTCGCCACGGGTATGAGCCTCCCCCTTTTCTCGCTTGCGTTCGTCGTTCCGGACAGTGGTTATCAAGACTCACTGCGCCTGGACATGACGCTGACCGAAATCAAGCCGGTTTTTACGCTGCCGCTGTTGTTCAACTCCTCAGACCTGGTCTCTGCGGGGGGGTTTGGAGACTTAGCCGCCATCGATTCGTTCAACGCCGTCAGCCTGATCGTTCGTCGGGGTGACACTCTGGACAAGCTTTTCCGGGGCCAGGACCTCAACCTGGCCGATCTCGCGAGCATCCTGAAGCTCGCCCCAGCTCGGGAGAACCTGCGTATTCTCAAGCCGGGCGACCAGATTCGCGTGCGATATGAGGCCGATGGCAGCGTCGTCGAACTGACCCGCAATATAGACGCGTTCAATCTGTTAAGCGTGACGAGAGCAGACGAAGGCTTCGATGCCAAGGTCATCGCCCTCGACCACGAGACGCGGCTCGCGCGCAGCGGCGCCGAGATCTCCAGCTCGCTTTTCGGCGCAGCATCCCAGGCGGGGGTGTCAGACCGGACGATCATGAACCTCGCGGCCATTTTCGCCTCGGATGTGGATTTCATGCTGGACCTCAGAGAAGGCGACAAATTCAACATCATTTACGAAGAGAAATGGCGCGATGGAAAGAAACTCGCAGAAGGGGAAATCCTCGCGGCGGAGTTTGTCAATGGAGGCCGCACCTTCCGTGCTGTTCGCTACCAGGCTAAAGACGGCCGCGTAAGTTATTACACCCCGGAAGGCAAGAGCATGCGCCGGGCTTTCGTGCGGGCACCCCTCGAATTCTCCCGGGTCAGCTCCGACTTCAACCCTCGCAGGCGCCACCCTATCCTCAACACCATCCGCGCCCACAAAGGCGTTGACTACGCCGCCCCCCGGGGCACCCCTGTTCGCGCACCGGGAGACGGCAAGGTCGTGTTTCGCGGCCGGCAGGGCGGTTACGGTAACGCGATCATCCTGCAGCATCCGGGCGGGGTAACCACCCTCTACGGTCATCTGTCGGCGTTCGCGCGCAATCTCCGCGTTGGCCAGAAAGTCAGCCAGGGCACCGTGATCGGTTATGTGGGCGCAACCGGCCTCGCTACCGCTCCGCATCTGCACTACGAGTACCGTTTAAACGGCAGGCACCTGAACCCGAGAACCGTGCCATTACCGAACGCTGCCCCACTGGCAAGCGAAGAGCGTGAGCGGTTCATGCGAGCCACCGCGCCCCTGCTGCGCCAACTCGACGTGGCAACACCCGTGATTGCAGCCGAGCCAGCGGAGGCCGCCCGGGACCGCAGCTCCTGAGGTGATCTGATCCACGCCCGCCCGGGCGTCAGACCTTCGTTATGACAACTGTGACCCGTGCAACATTAGCGCGGGAAATGGCCTGTTATAGTTTTAAATCTGCGGACGGACACGCCCCTGACTGCGCCG
>JAKLLP010000462.1 GCA_023150055.1 Gammaproteobacteria bacterium
TCGATCATCCGAACGGAGGCACTGTCGAAACCGCCCTGTGGGCGGGCAATGGTTCGATAGACGGCGAGGAGCATGAATTCGCGGAAATCGTGGTCACCGCCTCGGCGCATTTCCGCGTGGGAGTGCTGGTGGATGGTGGCAAGTATCTTGACTCGGCTCCGCGGGACCTGCGCCTGCGACAGGCCGAAGGTGGGACCGCGGACAGCGGTTGGGTCTATGCGTATCGCGAACCTGATCAGGCTGTGGATTGGTATTTTTTTGACGTGCGCGGCGCTCGGCCGGGGGATGTCTTTCGGCTTGCGGGCACCAACCGTCGGGACGGGACTGACGGACAGGATGACTCCGGCATCAGTGCGCTGATGCTGGACAGGGTCGAACCCGAATCTCTTACCCTGGCCATGTATCCTGGCCTGACCCTCTCAGGCTCGGTGGGCGCGATTTATGAAATCCAGTATCGCGATGACTTGAGTGACATGAACGATGCGGGAGTCTGGCGAAGTCTGGAGTATTTGAGACTACCCTCCAGTCCGTACGTCTGGACCGATCGCACCGGCGGGTTGAATCGGCGCTTTTATCGCGCGGTGCCCATGGAGACGCCCAGGAACCTTGTCTTCATCCAGCCCGGGACGTTTCTGATGGGAAGCGCGGTCACGGAGGAGGAGCGTTGGGAATCCGAAAACCAGCAAACCACGGTGGTGCTGACTCGAGGATACTGGATTGGCAAGTATGAGGTAACTCAGGGCGAATACGAGGAAGTCGTCGGAGAGAACCCCAGCACATCGGTGCGTGCCCCCGATCATCCGGTGGAAACTGTCAATTGGCATGATGCCATGAATTACTGCGCAAAGCTGACCGAACGCGAGCGTTTGGCGGGTCGAATCGCACCGAATGCGGAGTACCGTTTGCCGACGGAGGCCGAATGGGAGTACGCCTGCCGTGCGATGACAACCACCCGGTTCCACTACGGCGACGATCCGGGCTATAAATTACTCACTCGATACGCCTGGTTCTACGACAATAGCTCGGGCAGCAGTCATCCGGTGGGACAGAAATTGCCGAATCCCTGGGGCATCCATGACATGTCCGGAAATGTCACCGAATGGTGTCTCGACAACTATGTGTCGTTCCTGCCCGGCGGGACCCTGATCGACCCGGTTCGGACCGGCCCTAGTCAACGCCGTCCTTTACGAGGCGGCGCCTGGCGCTATGACGGGAATCCATGCCGGTCCGCGGATCGCGATGATTCCAGCCCGACGGTGAGGCGCGATTTCATTGGATTTCGTGTTGTTCTCTCGGCGGGGCAATAACCCTCCGAACCAGACTCCGACCGCGTTGCCTCAGGCAGCCAAGGGGTCCCGCAATCGTGTTGGGGGGTAGTGAAGCACCAAGTGCCCCTGCGCGAGCGGCGCCTCCGCGGTTTCAGGGGCCTCCCAGGTCCTGGCGGATCGCACCGCTTCCCGCATGCGAGCGAACCACCATCGGGCAGCACCCGCGCGGCGCGTCCTCCGAAGGCCCGGCCCTACCCGTCGGCGTGAGGCGGGGGCAAGACCCATTTCCATCTGCAGCGTATCCATCGAGGTCGTGGTCGTCATATCGCCGCATATCCTGGCAGGACCGGATGGACATCCGTGGTCCATGGGAAGCCGCAGTTACTTTCAGAACTGCACAAGGGCCATGAGCCAGGACGGGCAGGTCGTCGCGACGGACCGCGCCGTGTCCTCACGGCGCAGCGCGGTGATTTGTGAGCAAGGTCAGCGGTTTCGGGCTAGGCAAGCCCTCGGTCCTTTGGCCCCCGTTTCCCCCCG
>JAKLLP010000463.1 GCA_023150055.1 Gammaproteobacteria bacterium
GGCCCGATGCGCCCCGCACGGAACCGAACCGATGAAACTCATTCCTTACCAGAAGACCGCCGCCGCCAGGAAATGGCTCCGGGAGGAATCCGCCGAGCAGCAGAAGCGCTATCGCCGGATTGCCAGGTACGTCAACGAGACCATGGCGGCGGATCGGCGCAAGGCGATCGATGCCTTTCTCGAGCGCATCCAGACGCGCGGCTACAGCGTCCATTTCGACCAGCTGCGCCAGATTCCGCCCGCAGAAATTCCGAAAGAACCGCGCCGCAAGCACAGGTTCGTGTACTGAGCCGCGGGTGCGTCGCAGGCCTCTGCGGCTGGAGGCGGGGTTCGCCTGCCTCGGTACGGCGGTGCGGGCTGCCTGATAACACCTCATTCATTCGAAGCGAACGACAGCCATGCCGGGTCCACTGACGGGAATAAAGATCCTCGAACTCACCGCGGTCGTGCTCGGCCCCTGGGCCTGCCAGATCCTCGCCGACATGGGCGCCGAGGTGATCAAGGTCGAGCCGCCTTACGGCGACAGCAACCGTTCGCTCGGCGCGTACCGCAATCGGGGCATGGCCGCGCTCTACCTCACCTGCAATCGCAACAAGCGCAGCATCGTCCTCGATCTCAAGCAACCGGCTGCGCGCGAAGCCGTGCTGAAGATCGCCGCGAGCTGCGATGTCGTGATCCACAACAATCGTCCGCAGGTCATGGACAAGCTGCGACTCGCCTACGCGGACTTCCGGGCCGTCAATCCGCAGATCATCTACTGCGGCACCTATGGCTATGGCCGCAACGGGCCCTACGGCAGCCGGGGCGCCCTCGACGATTCCATCCAGGCGGTAAGCGGTGTGGCGATGCTCAACGAGATGGTGCTCGGTGAGCCGCGTTACCTGCCCACGGTGATCGCCGACAAGACTACCGCCATGGCCGTCGTGCAGGCGGTATGTGCCGCGTTGTTTCACCGCGAGCGCCACGGCGTCGGGCAGGAGATCGAGGTGCCGATGTTCGAGACCATGGTGTATTTCGTCATGGCCGAGCATCTGTGGGGCATGGCATTCGAGCCGCCGATCGGCACGGCCGGGTACACGCGCCTGATGAGTTATCACCGCAAGCCGTACAAGACTTTGGATGGCTACATCGCGATCCTGCCGTACCTCGACAGCCACTGGGAAACCTTCTGCAAGCTCTCCGGCCGGCTCGACCTGCTCGAGGACAAGCGCTTTGCGACCCTGAACGATCGCGTCACCAACATCGACGACACCTACAGCGAGACGGCGAAGACCATGGCCACGAGGACCACGGCCGAGTGGCTCGACCTCTTCGGCGCGACCAGCGTGCCGACGATCGTCGTCAACACGCTGGAAGGCCTCACCCGCGATCCGCACCTCGAGGCGGTCGGTTTCTGGCAGGAGGTCGAGCATCCCACCGAGGGCCGCCTGCGCATGACCCGCTTTCCGATGACGTTCTCGGAGTCGCCGGCGGACGTGCGGCGGTTGCAGCCGCGACTCGGCGAGCACAGCAGGGAAGTGCTGAAGGAGGCCGGCTACGCCGATCAGGAGGTCGACGCCCTGCTCGCCGCGGGGGCGGCCCGCCAGGCGGTGTAGGAGGGGCTTCAGTCCCGACCGGCCTCAGCTCCAGCCTCCAGTCGGCACTGAAGTGCCTCCCACAAGGGGCTGGCAGCGCGGTCGAGGCGTACCGGCGTTGCGGCTCTCGTGTCGTGACGCACTAAAGGTCGGTGCGCGGTTGCAGGGTAATGTCCTGATGGATGTCACCTGCGCACCGGGAGGGGCTTCAGCCCCGAC
>JAKLLP010000464.1 GCA_023150055.1 Gammaproteobacteria bacterium
GAAGACGACCACGCTGGTGAGGATGGCGCCGAGCACCGGTCCGATGCAGGGCGTCCAGGCCACCGAATAGGTCGCGCCGACGAGGAACGACCGCGCGTAACCGGGCGCCGCGTTCTCGCCCAGGCGCAGCTCGAACGAACGCTGGAGCGCTGGCACCCGAAACACCCCCATCTGGACGAGGCCGAAGGCGATGACCATCGTCCCGCCGACCTTGAAAAGCTGCGAGCGGAAGTCGGTGAGCGCATAGCCGGCGAAGCTGAGCCCGGCGCCGATGGCCACGAACACCAGCGAGAACCCGACCACGTAAACGAGCGCGTGCGTCAGGCGCACCCGGCGTGCGGCGGACTGGGCTTCGACCCCTGCAAGATGCGCAAGGAACGCCGGCGTCATGGCGAGGCAGCAGGGCGAGAGCGTGTTCACGGCGCCAGCCACGAAGGCGAGCGTGAGCCCCGGGGCGGCGCGGTCGAACCCGAGCAGCCAGTCCATTACCGACAGTCCTTGGGGTCGTGGGCACCGGCCTTGATCCCCGCGACGATGCATCTCGCGATATCTGGACGGAGCTGGCCGATGCGATGGTCGCGGATGATCCCCTGCTCATCGAGGAAGAAGGTCTCGGGGAGGCCCGTGAGCTTGTAGGAGCCGGTAACCTCTCCGTAGCTGTCGAGCGGTGTCGGGTAGTTGACTGCAAAGCTCGATACGAAATCCCGGGCTACTCCCGCCGACTCGTAATAGTTGACCCCGAGGATCTGCACCGTCTCGCCCCACTCCGCCTGAAGCGTGACCAGGTCCGGCGTCTCCTTCCGGCAGGGGACGCACCACGTGGCCCAGAAGTTAATGAGGACCGGCCGACCCCGGAAGTCCTCCAACCGGATCGTCTGGCCTTCGAGGCCCAGCAGATGGAACCCTGGAGCAGCTTCGCCGAGCTTCGGTGCCCCCTTTCCTGTTGAGCCGAGGTTGAGCGAGGAGTACTCGCCGCTGCTCGAGGGCGCGCTCGGCGCGGCGTTGAGCTCCCGCAGCATCTGCACAGCCACAATCCCGGCTACGACCGCTGCGAGGGCGAGGAGCGGGATAACAAGGTCGCGAAGGGCGCTTCGCCCGCGACGCCTGGCGACCCCGGTTCTTTCCAGCGGTTCCGGTTCGTCGAGCCAACCGCCCTCCTCGCGGTCGTCATCCACGTTCGATTACCCCACACCCCACGTCGCGCCGCCATCCCTGCTGCGGAAGACATGCCCGGCGCGGTCGTTTTGAACCGACACAGCTGTGACGTCCATCGGGTCTGCCGGGCTAACCGCGACGATCAGCACCTGGCCGCCTCCGGGCACGGCACGCTCCTGCCAGGAGGCGCCGCCGTCTGTGGACTGGTAGAGCACGTCCTCTCCGCCTGCGTAGACCACATTGGGGTCGCTGGCGGAGGCAGCAACAGCCATCGAGCCTGGCGCCCCTCCGTTTGTGGCAGCGAATTTCATCCCACCGTCGTCGCTACGGAGGAGGCCGCTCTGCATGCTCGCTGCATAAACGCGCCCGCCAGGTCCTGCACTCAGGCCCATCACGTCGCCCGGCAGATTGGTTGCGCCCGGGGTCCACGTGGTCCCGCCGTCGTCGCTGCGGTAGAGCCCGAAGCGGACCACGTAGGCATAAACCCGATTGGGGTCGTCCGGGGCGGCGGCGAGGCCGTGAACGTCGGTCGCGGGCAAGTCCGGCCTGACTCGCTCCCACGTCCGGCCTCCGTCCGCGCTCTTGAAGAACGTGTCGTGCCCGGCGGCGAGGACTGTGTTACCCCCTGGACCG
>JAKLLP010000465.1 GCA_023150055.1 Gammaproteobacteria bacterium
CCATCCCATCGGCGCCCGGTTCGCCGAATCAGCTGCGGGAGTGCACGGCGCGCCTGATCCGCTTGGCGAAGACTTCCGGCGTGGCATTGATTCTCGTCGGCCACGTGACCAAGGAGGGCGTCATTGCCGGGCCGCGCATGATCGAGCATATGGTCGACGCCGTGCTTTATTTCGAGGATGAGGCTGGCAGCCGCTACCGGCTGCTGCGGGCGGTGAAGAACCGGTTTGGCGCAGCAAACGAACTGGGCGTGTTCGCGATGAGCGACAGCGGCCTGAAGGAGGTCCGCAATCCATCGGCAATATTCCTCTCCCGGCAGGCCGACGAGGTCGCAGGTAGCGTGGTGACGGTCCTGCACCAGGGTAGCCGCCCGCTGCTGGTGGAGGTCCAGGCGCTGACCGACAGTGGGGGAGCGGGGCCACAGCGACGGCTTGCCGTCGGCGTGGAGCAGAATCGACTCGCGCTGTTGCTGGCCGCCCTGCACCGCCATGCCGGTGTTGGTTGTCATGAACTCGACGTATTCGTCAACGTCGCCGGCGGCATCCGCATCGTCGAGACCGCCGCGGACCTCGCGTTGCTCGCGGCGGTAGCGTCGAGCGCCGCCGCCCGGCCGGTACCGCGTCACACCGTCGTGTTCGGCGAGGTTGGCCTCGGCGGTGAAATCCGCCCTGCCGCTTTCGGGGAGGAAAGGGTGCGCGAGGCCGCCAAGCTCGGCTTCGCCCGCGCCGTCGTGCCCGCGGGAAACCTGCCTCGAAAGAAGCTTCCGGACATGGAGCTATGCGGGGTCAGCCACCTGCGTGAAGCGCTGGAAGCGCTCGGACTCTGCACCGCGCGCTGATGCGCGCCTCAGGCGCCTGCGGCCAGTCTCGGCTCGATCTGGGAAGGCTCACGGATGCGCACTGACTCGACCGTGTTGTCTGTGGTCCTGAGTATTTCCACGGCGTAGTCATCGAGCATCAGTCGGGTGCCTTTCTGCGGGATCGCGCCGAGTTTCGCGAGAATCAGACCGTTCAGTGTCTTCGGTCCATCGGTCGGCAGTCTCCAGTTCATGGTGCGATTCAGCACTCGCAGGTTCGTGCTGGCATCGACGACAAAAGCGCCAGAGCCCTCCTCGCGACGCACGGCCGCCTGCTCCTCGGCAGGCTCGCTGGTGAAATCACCGACGATCTCCTCGAGGAGGTCTTCCAGGGTGACGATGCCCTGGATGTCGCCGTACTCATCGACGACGAAGGCCGTCCGTTGGCGGTTGCGCTGGAACTGGACCAGCTGCTTGTTCAACGGAGTGCCTTCCGGAACGAAATACGGCTCATCGACCAGTTCTTCGATAGTGGCCTTGGTCAGCCTCGCGGGATCGAAATGCCGGACGAGTCGTTTCACGTGCAGGAGTCCGACGACGTTGTCGATCGCTTCCCGATAAACAGGCAGGCGGGTGTAACCGCTGTTCTGGATCGTGCCGATGATGTTCTGCCAGTCATCGTTCAGATCGATGCCGACCACCTCGCTCTGCGGGATCATGATGTCCTCGACGGTGATCGTCCCGAGCTCGAGAACCCGCATGACTATTTCCTGGCGCTTGCGCGGCAGCATGGCGCTTGACTCAGCCACGATCGTACGCAGTTCGTCGATCGTCAGGCTCTGGTCGGCGCCCTGTTCGGGCCGCACCCCGACCAGGCGCAACAAGGCATTGGAAAACATCGTGATCAGCCTGACGATCCAGCCGATCGGGAGCAGGAACCGCAGTATCCCGTGGTAAACATAGGCTGCCGGCAATGCGAGTCGTTCCGGCTT
>JAKLLP010000466.1 GCA_023150055.1 Gammaproteobacteria bacterium
GGTGTTGCGCGGGCGGCGCATCGCGGCCGGCGTGCGCTTCCTGGTCGCGCCCGCCTCGCAGAAGATCTGGGCGGAGGCGGCCGCCGACGGCACGCTGGCCGCCATCGCGGCGGCCGGGGCGACGCTCCTGCCGAGCGGCTGCGGCGCCTGCGCGGCGCTCGGTGCCGGAGTGCTCGCCGAGCACGAGGTGTGCATCTCCTCGACCAATCGCAATTTCAAGGGGCGCATGGGCGCGAACTCCGCCGAGGTGTACCTCGCCTCGCCCTACACGGTGGCCGCATCGGCGGTTGCCGGGCGCATCACCGACCCGCGCGAGTTCCTGTCATGACGGTCCGCCTCCGGGGTCGTGCCTGGGTGTTCGGCAGCGACGTCAATACCGACGTCATGGCGCCGGGCCTGTACTTCAAGGCGCCCATGGCGGAGATGGCGCGGCACTGCATGGAGGCACTCGATCCCCGTTTTGCCGCCGAGGTCCGCCCCGGCGACATTGTCGTCGGCGGCGAGCGCTTCGGCGTCGGCTCCGCGCGCGAGCAGGCCGCCATGGCGCTCACCCACCTCGGCGTGGGCGCCGTGCTCGCGGTGTCATTCGGGCGGATCTTCTATCGCAACGCGCTCAACTTCGGCCTGCCGGCGCTGTTCTTTCCGCAGGCCGCCGAGATACATGCCGGCGACGAACTCGAGGTCGAGCCGCTGGCGGGGCTGGTGCGCAACACGACGCGCGGCCGCGAGTACCGCGTGGACGGCATCCCGGCGCACCTCATGGACATGGTGGCCGCCGGCGGCCTGATGCCTTACCTGAAACGGCGGCTCGCCGGGCCGCGAGAGGAGAGGGACTGATGTCGCACGCGCGCCGCCTGCGGGAACTGCTCGCCGGCCCTGCTTTCATTGCGCCGGGCTGCTACGACGCGCTCACCGCGTTGCTGATCGAGCAGGCCGGGTTCGACTGCGCCTACGTGAGCGGGGCGAGCATCGCCTTCACGCGCATCGGCCGGCCCGACATCGGGCTGACCACGCTCACCGAGCTCGCCGACACGGTGGCCAACATGCGCGAGCGGGTCGCCCTGCCGCTCATCGTCGACGGCGACAATGGCTTCGGCAACGCGCTGAACGTGCAGCGCACGGTGCGGCTGCTCGAGCGCGCCGGCGCTTCCGGCATCCAGCTCGAGGACCAGACGCTGCCGAAGCGCTGCGGTCACCTCGACGGCAAGACGCTGGTTTCTGCCGGGGAGATGCTCGGCAAGATTCGCGCCGCGCAGGACGCGCGCCGCGACCCGGACACGGTGATCATCGCGCGCACCGATGCCGTCGCCGTGGATGGCTTCGAGGCCGGCCTCGCGCGGGCACGCCTCTATGCGGAGGCCGGCGCCGACGTCCTCTTCGTCGAGGCGCTGCGCAGCCGCGAGCAGTTCGAGCAGGTCGGGCGGGAACTCGGCGACCGGGTGCCGCTGCTCGCCAACATGGTCGAGGGCGGCAAGAGCCCGCTGTTCTCGATCGACGAACTCGGCCCGATCGGCTTCAGGCTCGCGATCTTTCCCGGGGCCATGGTGCGCGTGGTGGGCCGCGCCGCGGCCGATTACCTCGCCACGCTCCGCCGCGACGGCACCACCCGCAACATGCTCGACCGGATGCTCGACTTCCAGGGTATCAACCAGGTGATCGGCACGGAGGAGATGTTGCGGGGCGGAGAGAAATATCGCGGCTAGTGTGGCGTCTCGCAAATAACTTCCCACCCATGACCGCCCTTGCGGCGGGAGGTCTGCGCCGT
>JAKLLP010000467.1 GCA_023150055.1 Gammaproteobacteria bacterium
GGTACCGGCGCCCAGCTGTCCGACACCGTTGCTCGCCTGGCCAAGCAGGCTGCCAAGGCCGTTGCCTGAGCAGCGCGATCGTCCTGACGCCCAGCAGGCTTCTCCGATGACGATGATCGTCCTGGGGCGCATCGTCGGGCCCTTCGGAGTCCAGGGCTGGGTCAGGGTCCATCCTTTCGGGGATGACCCCTTGTCGTGGAAGAAAATGCGGCAGTGGTGGTTGGGTACCGATCCGGACGGCAAGGTCTGGATGCCTTATACCCTGAGCGGGTGCAAGGAGCACGGCAAGGGTGGCATCGTCGCCTCGTTTGCCGAAGTCCCCGACCGCAACGGCGCCGAAGCAGTCGATGGTTACTACATCGCCGCACCGCGTGAGGCGCTTCCCAAGCCGGATGCAGACGAATACTACTGGGCCGATCTTGTCGGTCTGGAGGTTCATAACGCGTCCGGGGTCGTGCTGGGCAAGGTCATTTGCCTGATGTCCACGGGTGCCCACGACGTGCTGCAGGTTCAGGATGGCGATACCGAGCGCCTGATTCCGTTCGTGGCGAGCTACGTGACGGCTGTCGATATCGATGGCGGCCGTATCAGCGTCGAATGGGATGCCGACTGGTGAGCGATGCCGGGGGCTGCAAGGCCTACGATGTCATCACCCTGTTCCCTGAAATGTTCTCGGCCCTCACCGGCTCGGGCATTACGGGGCGGGCCCGGGAGCGCGGTCTCTATGAGCTGAGCTGCTGGAACCCGCGGGATTTCGCCGAAGATCGACATCGCACCGTCGACGATCGCCCCTACGGTGGCGGTCCGGGAATGGTGATGTTGCCGGGGCCGCTGGAGAAATCCATCGCTTCGGCGAAGGCGCGGCAAGTTGCTTCGTCGGGTGTCGCGGGGCGGGTGGTGTATCTCTCGCCCCAGGGGCGTCCGCTCGATCATGGCCGGGTTGTGGAGCTCGTCTCCGAGCCGGCGCTGATACTTTTGTGCGGGCGCTACGAAGGCGTCGATCAGCGTCTGATAGATCGATGCGTCGACGAAGAAATATCGCTTGGCGACTTCGTCCTCTCCGGAGGTGAGTTGCCGGCGATGGTTTTGCTCGACGCGATGATCCGGCAGTTGCCGGGTGCGTTGAACGACGGGGATTCCGCAATCGAGGATTCCTTCGTCGATGGTTTGCTGGATTGCCCTCATTACACCCGTCCCGTGGTGTACGAGGACATGGCGGTGCCCGATGTCTTGCTGTCGGGGAACCACGCCGAGATCCGTCGCTGGCGTCTGCAGCAGTCCCTGGGGCGTACCGAGTTGCGTCGGCCGGACCTGCTGGCGGAGCGGAAGTTGAGCAAGGAAGAGTTGCGCCTGCTGGAGGCTTTCCGGCAGGCAAACAGGAAGCCGGCGTCGTAGTCTTGCCGGTTTCATAATAAAGGCGTGTACCAGGTGGCGACCTGCTCTGCACGAACGGCCCAAGGCCATATTTTTTCAGGAGCTACGCATGAACCTCATTCAGCAGCTGGAACAAGAAGAAATCGCCCGCCTGACCCAAGGCAAGACCATCCCGGAATTCGCCCCCGGCGACACCGTGATCGTTCAGGTGAAGGTCAAGGAAGGTAACCGTGAGCGTCTGCAGGCCTACGAAGGCGTCGTGATTGCCAAGCGCAACCGCGGCCTGAACTCGGGCTTCATCGTTCGCAAGATCTCTTCCGGTGAAGGTGTGGAACGTACTTTCCAGACCTACTCCCCGCTGGTGGCCAGCATCGAAG
>JAKLLP010000468.1 GCA_023150055.1 Gammaproteobacteria bacterium
AGGGATCTCCGCGGGGCACTTGGGCCCGGCCTGCTTCACAGCGCCGGATACAGGGTCTAAGGTGCCTATTGTGCCGTTCTGTGGCGCCCTGACAAAGGAATCCATTCCAGATTTTCGTTGCCAGAGACCGCCCGCTCTGGGAAAATCAATTCTCTTCCGACCTCTGCCGCCTGAAAACAAGAACAATCCAGGAGGCTCGCTTGAACGACCATTGCAGCCGTCGTCGCCTGCTCGGGGGCGCAGGCAGCGTGTTGGCGCTGGCGCTGACCCCCAGGGCGCTGCTGGCCAGCGCGCGAGACGCCCGCAGGCTCAGCTTTCACCATACCCACACCGGTGAGGCACTGGATATCGTCTACGCAGAAGGCGGCACCTACAGGCCGCAGGCTCTGCAGGAAATCAACTTTCTGCTGCGCGACTTCCGCAGCGGGGAGACCCACGACATCGACCCGCGACTGCTCGATGTCCTGCACCTGCTGCGCGAACTGACCGAGGGGCGCTGCTTCGAGGTGATCTCCGGTTTTCGATCGCCGGCCACCAACGACATGCTGCTCCAGCGCACCGGGGGCGTAGCGCGAAACAGCCTGCACTTGACGGGACGGGCCGTCGATGTTCGCCTGACAGGCGTAGCAACCCGCTCGCTGTGTCGCGCGGCCGTCGCTCTTGGCCGCGGCGGGGTCGGTTACTACCCGGACTCCGACTTCGTTCACCTGGACACCGGCCGCTTCCGCACCTGGTAACGGACAGGCGGTGCTCCGGCAAGGCCGGGCGCCGTGCCCATCAGGTCACCTGGCGAGTGGCGCGGCAGTCACCATCGGGGTTCCCCAATCAGGATTCCAGGGCACACGCCGCTCCGGACCGATGTTCAGGGAGGAAACATCCATGACGAAGGTACGGATGTTGCTCATGAATCGCTCGCCGGTAGCACGTCCCCAGTTCATCTTCTTCCCGTCAGGCGAGACCTGGGCCAGGATGTCGAGCTTGTCGTACCAGGTCAGTCGCCGGTGCTCGCCCCCGGCGAGATCCCCGAGATAGATCTCCCAGTTCGTATCGGTGAGCGCCTTCACGTACACGTAGTGCCGGCCATCGGGTGCGGGCACCGGATGCCAGTTCATGCCCTCGTCATGGGTATGCCGGCGCCAGTCGGTACCGTCGCGGCGAATGGTGAAGATGGTCATCGGCGTGGGCCGTATTTTCTTGTAATCAGCCTTCTTCCAGGCACGGAAAATGATGTGGTCGCTGTCCGGCAGGAAAAACGGCGCGCCCTCCTGCCAGTCGGTGGTTTTCGTCACCTGGGATTCCTGCGAGCCGTCGGACTTCATCACCCAGATATCCATGTTGCCGTCGATATGCCGGCCGAACGTGATCCATTGCCCGTCCGGGGACACCGAGACTTCCGCCTCGTAGTAGCGATTGTTCGTCAGACGCTGGACGTTGCCGCCTTTGAGGTCCGACACATAGAGCTCGGCGCCCTGCGGGTAGCTGTCGGAATCGGACCAGTCGCCCACCGGCATCTCGAGGTTGTCCCGTGTCGAGGTCCACACCACGCGCTGCCCGTCCGGAAAGAAAAACGAGCAGGCATCCTGCCCGCGATCGTTGACGCGCCATGCCTCCCGGCCATCGTCGCTGAATATCCAGGTGAGATTGCCGGGCCCGCCGCGGGAGCTCGGCACCGCCTGCGGATCCTTGGTCTGTGCAATCAGGTAGCGGGAATCCGGACTCCAGTAGGCCTCTGCGGCATCCGGGCCGAT
>JAKLLP010000469.1 GCA_023150055.1 Gammaproteobacteria bacterium
AAATGGCCAATGCGATATAAAACATAATATTGCCGTATTTTCGGGAACTTCGGAAATCAAAATTCGGGACAAAATGTAAAATAAATCGACGTTCTGAACAGGATGCGGCTGCTGTTCCTTGCAGTCGATGCGCACCGCCCGCGTTTCTGGTGCGCCCGCCATGCGCGGCAGGGTGGCGATTGTAAGGCGCTGCGGCCCTGGCGGGCACGCCGAGCGGGTTCGGCCGCCGCTAATCATCAGCGGGCTCGTTGTGGTTTGTGGTCCGTCAGGCTGTCCGATAGTGTCAAGTTTTCCAACACAATCCCGAAATCACCGAGCAGGGTTTCGATCGGCGTCAGTTCACCATCCAATAGCACCGCTTCGACATTCTGCAGGGCTCGAAGATCGACCAATGGGTCGCCACCGACGATGATCAGGTCGGCGATTCGCCCCGGTTCGACGCTGCCAATTTCTTCCTGCAAACCCAGGGCACCGGCCGCGCCCGTGGTAGCCGCCCGCAGCACCGCGCCGTTCCCGATTCCCGTGAGGGCGAGCGCGCGCAGTTCGGCATGCAGGCCGAGCCCCCAGCCGCCGTAGCTATTGCCGCTGCCCGCAGCGATCTGGCCGCCTCCAGCGCTGATGCGGCCAGTAATCCGCTGCCGGGACGTGAGCCGGCCGCGGCCCGCCTTTGATAAACCCCCGTCAGGCCGCCAGTCCGCCAGCAAGGCCGTGCCCTGCCTGCCCGCCAGCAGGTCCGGAAAATCCTCGAGCAACAGGGGCAGCGCACCCGCGCTCAGCTGCGGCGCGAATACGACCCCGGAGCTGGCGATCGCGTCTATGGCGTCCTGGTAATAGGTCCCACTGCCCACGATGAGGCTCCTTGCGGTGTCCGGATCCCCGGCCGGTAGTCTGAGGGTATCCGCCAGGCCGCTGGCCGCGGTAAGCCAAAGCGACGACCACGCAGCCAGGCCACGGCTGCGGGCCAGGGTCGCCCCCTTTGCCGCTGAAGCCTCGATCTGCGGGCAGATCTCGACCGCCCCGGCGACGAGTACCGGACCCGTGTCCTCGAGCGGGGCATCTGCGCCACACCATCGCAGGAGTCGCAGCAATCGCGGGCCGGAGCGCTGGGCCCGCCAGCGTTCTGCGAGGTCGCGCAGCCAGGGCTCGTTGCCGTTGACGGCCTGCACCGTCGTGACCCCATGGGCGAGCAGTGACCGTCCGGGACCTGCCCCGTCCGCCCCGTCGAGGTCGATTGCGACGTCGATAAGCCCCGGCATGACAGTTTTGTCACGGGCGTCGATGAAGTATCCCGAAGGCTCCGCAGTCCACGGCTCGACGGCAACGATCCGGCCATTTTCGATGACGACATCGTGATCGATGCGATAGGCGCCGTTCGTGGCATCGAACACCCGCCCGGCACGAATGGTGCTTCGCCCCTGGGCGCCAGCCGGCTGCCAGGATATGCCCGGCGCCACGCGGACGGCGGCATCGCCGGCGGTGACTCGCGCCAGGCCCGCGTCGTCGGTGAACCATGCGCTCGCGTTGCCAGGGACCCAGTGGGCTGTGTGGACAGGCTCCGCATGGAGGCTGCGCCAGTCCGCGCCGACGAGGCCGTTGTCGAGGACCGGCAGGAGATAGATCCCGGCCGTGGAGGCGACCAAGAGTGTCTGGCCATCTGCCGAGAACTCCAGGTGAGCCTTGCCCGAGCCGACGGCCGCCGCCGGCAACCTGACGCGCCGACTTGTGCCAGGCCGGTC
>JAKLLP010000046.1:0-10249 GCA_023150055.1 Gammaproteobacteria bacterium
GCCTGGACCTCGGCGGCCCGCGCCGCATCCTTCGCGAGCGCCCAGGGCTTGCGCTCGTCGATGTACTGGTTGGCGCGATCGGCGAGCCGCATGATCTCGCGCATGGCACGGGCATACTCCCGCGCCTCGTAGCACTCCGCGATATGCCCGGCCGCAGCGGCGAATTCCTCGTGCAGTTCGGGCGCGCACGGCCTGGCGGCGAGTTCGCCGCCGAACTGCCGGCTGATGAATACCGCGCAGCGGCTGGCGATATTGGCGAACTTGCCGACGAGGTCGGAGTTGATGCGGGCCACGAAGTCATCGAGGTTGAGATCGATGTCCTCGGTGCCCGGGCCGAGCTTGAAAGCGTAGTAGTAGCGCAGGTGCTCGGGGTTGAGGTGCTCGAGGTACTCGGCGGCCGCAATGAAGGTGCCGCGCGACTTCGACATCTTCTGCCCGTTCACGGTCAGAAAGCCGTGCACGAACACCCCGGTCGGCTTGCGATAGCCGGCGCCGTCGAGGAGCGCCGGCCAGAACAGCGTGTGGAAGTAGGCGATGTCCTTGCCGATGAAGTGATACAGTTCAGTTGCGCTCTTCTCATTCCAGAAGTGTTCAAAAACATGTACTTGCTGTTCTTTTCTCGCGTTATTGACGAGATTGAGATGGCTCGCCATGTAGCCGACCGGTGCATCCAGCCAGACGTAGAAGTACTTGTCCTTCGCACCGGGGATCTCGAACCCGAAATAAGGCGCATCGCGGGATATGTCCCAGTCCTTCAGCCCCGCCGCGAACCACTCCTCGAGCTTGCGGGTCACGCTCGGGTCGAGATGCCCGGCGCCGATCCAGCGCCGCAGCGAATCGCCGAAGAGGCCGAGCTTGAAGAACAGGTGCTCGGACTCCTTCTGCACCGGGCGGCTGCCGCTCACCACCGAGCGCGCATCGAGCAGGTCGGCCGGCGTGTAGGTCGCGCCGCAGGCCTCGCAGCTGTCGCCGTACTGGTCCGCGGCGCCGCACACCGGGCAGGTGCCGCGGATGAAGCGGTCGGGCAGGAACATCCGCGCCTCGTCGTCGTAGGCCTGGCGGATGCTGCGCCACTCGACCAGGCCTTTCTCGCGCAACCGCTGGTAGATCCCCTCGACGAGCTGGCGGTTCTCCGCGGAGTGGGTGGTGTAATAGTTGTCGAACTCGATGTGGAAGCGATTGAAATCACGCAGGTGCTCGGCGCGGAACCGCTCCACCAGCGCTTCCGGGCTCACCCCGAGTTCGCGGGCCTTGAGCATGATGGGCGTGCCGTGGGCGTCGCTCGCGCAGAGATAGAGGCAGCGCGCCCCGGTGAGCCGCTGGAAACGCACCCAGATATCGGTCTGGATGTACTCGACCAGGTGCCCGATGTGAATCGGCCCGTTCGCGTAGGGCAGGGCGCTGGTCACGAGGATATCGCGGCGGGATGCTGGCATGGGGTCGAGCTGTGGCCGGGCCTGGGAACGGAGCGCGTATGCTAGCAAAAAGAGCTTGCCAGCCGTCGCGCCCGGCGGAGAGCATCCGTCGTCCTGCCGCTGGCCGCTCGTCGCAGCCCTGGGGCCGGTAAACTGGACGTGCCGGCGCGACCGCGGCTGCCGCGGTAGCCCCTGGCGAGGTTCGAAACGCATGGATGACCCTGGATACAAGACGGTCTGGATCAGCACGCCGCCGCGGACGGGGTCGACGTGGCTCTTCAATGTCACCCGGGAAATTCTGCGTCGTGCCGGCCGCGTGGTCCTGCCGCAACGCGTGCCACAGGAACGCGAGGACATGTTCGAGCTCGCCCGGCGCGAGGCCTGGACCGACACCGATCCCGCCCGGATCTGGGTGCTCAAGGTGCACGGCACGCTCTTCCGGCCCGACCTGCCGCGTTCGAAGATCATCACCAGTCTGCGCGACCCCCGCGACGTGCTGGTGTCGTTCCGCCGCTTCATGAACACGAGTTTCGAGCACGCACTGCGGATCAGCGAGGAGATCCGGAAGTACCCGGAGGCCTATCGGGACTTTCCGCCCGGTATGGTGATGAGCGTGGACTACGAGGACATCAAGACCCACCCACGGCGGCTGCTGCGCGAGATCGGCGAGTTCCTCGGTGTCGGTCTCGCCGTCGGGGCCGAGGCTGATATCGCCGCGGCGTACTCGCGACAGCGCGTGCGGCAGATGACGGAGCAGACCACCGCGGACGTAATGATCCGCCTGCGGGAGAACGCCGTCGTCGCCCGGGACGAGGTGGTGCTGCGGGACGGAGCGCAGGTCGAGCGCGTCTACGATCCCGCCACCGCCTTCCAGACCGGCCACGTCTCCGATTACCGTGACGGTGACTGGCGCCGGCTGCTCACCGACGAGGAGAAGCGGCAGATCGCCGAGAGCTTTGGTGACTGGTTCGAGCGCAATGGGTTTCCCGCCGACTAGTGTGGCGTCCCGCAAGTACATTGGCGGTCTGCGATGGGCGGACCGCCCGGAGGCGGGGGTCTCCGCCGTCGCTCCCGGGCCGCAGCGCTTTGCACGACTTGCCGCCCCGTCGATGTGCGTTCAACCAGGAAAACTGATGAGGGGAGAGACAGCATGAGAATCCTGAATATCGCCGCGGCATTGCTCGTGGCGGCGACGATGGTGGCCCCGGTTTCCGCGGCGCAGGAGACGAGTCAGCGCACCGTTCTCGTCACCGGCGCCAACCGCGGCATCGGTCTGGAGTTCGTGCGGCAGTACGCCGGCAAGGGTTATCGCGTCATAGCCGCCTGTCGCAAACCGGCCGACGCAGAGGCGTTGAACGGGCTCGCGAAGGACAACCCCTCGATCCTGGTCGAGCAGCTCGATCTGGAGGACCTCGCGGGCATCGATGCGCTCGCCGGGAAGTACGCGGGGCAGCCGATCGACGTGGTCATCAACAATGCCGCCCTCATGCGCGGGCCGGACAAGGGGCAGTCTTTCGGCAGCATCGACTACGCGATGTTCGACGAGTTCTTCCACACCAACGTGCGCGGTCCGCTCAAGGTCGCCGAGGCCTTCTGGCCGCATGCGAAGGCGAGCGGCGAGAAGATGGTGGTGCTGCTGACCACCGGGCAGGGCGCCCGCGGTATCCCGGTCCCGGGCTTCGCCTATTACAAGAGCAGCAAGGCCGCGATCGACAACCTGTATATGGACATCGGCAGGCACGGCAAAAAGGACGGCGTGCGGGTCCTCACGCTGATTCCCGGCCGGGTCGCCACCCACGGCGAGCGGCAGACGCCGGGCATGGTGCCGGTGGAGGAAAGCGTGCGCGGCATGATCGCGGTGATGGAGGGGGCGACGCTCGAGCAGAACGGGCGCTCGTACCTGTGGAACGGCGAGGAGTCGCTCGGCCTGCCGAGGCCCTAATCGAGGTTCCGGAAGTCCTCGAATTTCTTCTTGTCGAGTGCGGCCTCGAAGGCGGAGCGGCCGCTGATGATGCCTTTGTCGAGCAGCTCGCGCAGCGAGCTGTCCATGGTCTTCATGCCGGACTGCCGGCCGCCCTGCATGGCGTTTTCGAGCTGGTCGAGCTTGCCCTGGCGGATGAGGTTGGCCACCGCGGGGGTGTTGACCATGATTTCCAGCGCGGCGACCAGTCCCTGTTCCCCCTTGCGCGGCACGAGCTGCTGGGAGATCACGCCGCGCAGCGAGGTCGAGAGCATGGTCCTCACGTGCGACTGCTTGTCGGTCGGGAAGGAATTGACGATGCGGTCCACCGTCTGGGCCGCGCCGTTGGTGTGCAGCGTGCCCATCACCAGGATGCCCATTTCGGCGGCCGTGACCGCGATGCTGATCGTCTCGAGGTCGCGCATTTCGCCGACCAGGATGACGTCGGGGTCCTCGCGCAGGGCGGAAGTGAGCGCCGCGGCGAAGCTCGGCGTGTGGTGGCCCACCTCGCGCTGGCTGATGAGGCACTTCTTGCGCGCGTGCACGAACTCGATCGGGTCTTCGATGGTGACGATGTGGCCGGGCGTGCGGTTGTTGATCTCGTCGATGATCGCGGCGAGCGTGGTGGACTTGCCCGAGCCGGTCTTGCCGGTGACGAGGATCATGCCCTGCGGCTGACGCGCGAGGTTCGAGAGCACCGAGGGGAGATCCAGTTCGCGCAGCGTCTTCGCCTGTGAAGGAATGGAGCGGAACACCGCGCCCATGCCGCCGAGATGGCGGAACACGTTCACCCGGAACCGGGCGATGCCGGGGACGGCATAGGCGAAATCGGTCGAGTCGCGCTTCTCGAAATCCGCGCGCGCGGCCGCGGACATGATCGGCCGCAGCAGTTCCTCCGCGCGGGCGGCGGCCAGTGGCTGGTCCTCGATCGCCTGCAGCTCGCCGTAGCGGCGCATCCGCGGCGGCTGTCCGGCAATGAAGTGCAGGTCCGAGCCGCGCTCGGCGGCGACCTTCTTCAGGTACTCGTCGATGGCATGGGCCACCGCGGCGGTTCCGGTCGGGTCAGGCTGGGGCATCGATCTTCGGCAGCACGCCGGTGTCGGTGACGAAACGGGTGAACAGCGCCTTGTCGGTCGCGTAACGGAAGGCGTCGTCGGGGTCGACCTCCTTGCGCTGGATGGCGTCGAGCAGGGCCTGGTCCATCATCTGCATGCCCTGGTCGCGGCCGGTCTGCAGCTGCGAGGGAATCTGGTGGGTCTGGTCCGTCATGACGAGCTTGGCGATGGCGCGCGTCATCACCATGATTTCCACCACGGCGCGGCGGCCGCGCCCGTCCGGCGTCTTGACCAGCGCCTGCGTGATCACGGCGAGCAGGCTCTGCGAGAGGAAGCTCTTGGTCTGCTCGCGCATCTCCCCCGGCAGGGCGTCGATGACCCGGTCGATGGTCTTCACGGCGCCGGTCGTGTGCAGCGTGCCGAGCACCAGGTGGCCGGTCTCCGCGGCGGTCATCGCCATCGAGATGGTCTCTGCATCGCGCATCTCGCCGACGAGGATGACGTCGGGGTCCTCGCGCAGCGCCGCGCGGATGCCCTCGGCGAAGCTCGGCAGGTGGGTGCCCAGTTCCCGCTGGATGACCTGCGAGCGCTTGCTGCGGTGGACGAACTCGATCGGGTCCTCGAGGCTGATGATGTTGAGGTTCTTGGTCGCGTTCAGGTAATCGATCATGGCGGCGAGCGTCGTCGACTTGCCGGTGCCCGTCGAGCCCGTGACCAGGATCATCCCCTGGTGGTAGTCGCACAGCGACTGCACGACCTTCGGCAGGTGCAGCTTGTCGAGCCGCGGGATGTCGCCGGGGATGAAGCGGAAGGTGGCGCCGACCCCGGTCTCCTTGCGGAAGACATTCACGCGAAACCGTCCGCCGTCCTCCGAAACATAGGAAAAGTCGACGTCGCGGCCGCTGCCGAAACGCTCCTTCTGCCCCGGCGTGAGGATCTCGCTCACGTAGCTTTCCAGCTCCGCCGCGCCGAGGTCACGGAACTTGATCGGCATCAGGTCGCCGTGCAGGCGCAGCATCGGCGGCACGCCCACGGCGAGGTGCACGTCGGAACAGCCCTGGGCGAGCCCGAGCTTCAGGAAGGCGTCTATGCGGGGCATGGGGAGGAGCGGCTCATGCCTGGCGGACCGCGTCGCGCAATTCGTCCATCGACTCGTAGCGCTTCGTCTTGTCGACTTCCATGGACTTGCGGACGATCGCCGCAAGCGCGGGAGGTATCTCGGGGTTGATCTCCTCGCAGGGTTTGCAGCGGCCCTGCACGTGCTGGTACATGACGGACATGTGATCGCCCTTCGAGTAAGGCGGCACGCCGGCGAGCATCTCGTACATGATGACGCCGAGGCTGTAGATATCCGCGCGGTGGTCGACTTTCTTGCCGAGGATCTGCTCGGGGGCCATGTATTTCGGCGAACCGATCACGTAGCCGGTCTTGGTCAGTTGCGTGTCCGCGTGGGAGGCCACGGCCGCCACGCCGAAGTCCACGATCTTCAGCAGCCCCTCGTCGTTGATGAGGATGTTGGCCGGCTTGAGGTCACGATGCACGATGCCGACCTGGTGGGCGACCGCCATGCCGGTGGCGATGTCCACCGTCCAGCCCTTGCTCTTGTCGACTGGCAACGGCTTGTGCGTGTTCAGCTCCGTCCCGAGCGTGTGGGAGGGGAAATACTCCATGGAAATGGCGTAATTGCCGCCGAGGCTCAGGAAGTCGTAGATGCGGATGACGTTGTTGTGGGTGATCTTGCGCGAGTAACGCAGCTCGTGGACGAAGCGCTTCATCATTTCTTCGTCCTGGCTGACGTTGGGATTGAGGAACTTCAGGATCAGCCGCTCGTCGACCACCGTGTCCTCGACCAGCACCACGGTGCCGAAGGCGCCCTTGCCGATCTTCTGGATGTAGCGGTAGCGGTTCTCGATCACGTCGCCGGCCTTGAGCAGGCTCACGTCGAGCTTCTGCGCCTCCTCGGTGGCGCGCACCAGCCGCTCGACCTCGGCAGGCTCCACCAGCAGCGTGCGCCCGGGTGCGGCGAGCCGTTCGTCGTGCTTCGCGGCCTCCACCGCGGCCGTCGAGAAGCGGTTTTCCAGGCTCACCAGGGCTTCCGACGCGGCCTTGGCGAGGGTTTCGTCGGCGCCGGCCATGTACGGCTGCAGCTTGGCCCGCACGGTGCTCGCGTTCTTCTGGTCGGTGAGACGCGCCACGGCGCCGACGGTCTCGAGCCGGATGGCCTTGTCGCTGTGGTCGAGGAGCGGCATCAGCGCGGGCATGATCTTCGAATCGCCGATCCGCCCGAGGGCGCGCACCGCCGCCGGCACGGAGCGGGCATCGCCGGCGAGCATCCTGGTCAGGGCGGGGATCGCCTTGGGGCTGCCGATCTCGGCGAGCGCGTCGGCGGCGCGCTCGCGCACCCACCAGTCCTTGTCCTGCGTGGCGGCCATGAGGTGAGCCACCGCGCGTTCGTCCTTCGTCTGGTTGAGGATCTCGATGGCGGCGCGGCGTATGTTCTCGTCCTTGTCGCGCACGAGCTGCAGGACCGCATCCATGACCTTCGGACCGCCGATCTTGGCGAGCGCGTCGGAGGCGCGCGAACGTACCCACCAGTCCTGGTCCTCGAGGGCCGCCAGCAGGTGTTTCAGTGTGGCGACGTCGGCGATACCGTTGAGCACCTCGACCGCTGCGCGGCGGGCATCCTCGGACTCGTCGCGCAGGACGGTCACCAGGTGCGTCATGGTGTCCGGGTGGCGCGCCCTGACGATCAGCTCAATGGCCTTGCTGCGGGCTTCGAGGTCCGGGTCGATCAGGATCGAGCAGAGCAGCGCGATATTGCGCTCGCCCGGCATGTTCTCGATGGCGATCAAGGCGGCTTTGCGTACCGTCTTGTTGCGGTCGCGCAGCTGGGCTTCGAGGGCCTGCGCGACATCCGGCTGGTTGAACTTCGAGAGCACCTGGATGATGTGCACCCGCACGGCCGGGTCCTTGCCCTCGAGCCGGCTGATCAGCTCGGGCACCAGCTCGGCGGTGGCGACCTCGGCGATGATCTTGAATACGGCGGCTTTCTCGCGCGGCTCCAGGTCATAGGCGCGGCGCAGCAGTTCCCGCGGGTTGAGCCGGCTCTTGTTGGCGCGCAGGACTTCGATCAGGGCCGATACCGAGATGTCGTCGCGGCCGAGCAGCCCGAGCAGCTGGTTGGCGTCGTAGGCGGTGGCCGCGCCGAGCGCCGCGGCCGTGCCCGACACGCAGCGCGCATTGCCGTGGCCGAGACCGGCGGCCACCTGTTTCAGGGTCTGGTCGTTGACGCAGGATGACAAGGTCTGGACCAGCGCGGTCGTGTGCTCGCGTTCGGCGCCGGCGAAGGCCTCGATCAGGTTCGGGATGATGCTCGGGCCGAGCTTGCGCAGGCTCTCGATCGCCTTGCGCGCCTCGGGCGCCTGCAGGTCGCGCACGGCGAGCAGTTGCGACAGTGAGCGCTCGGCTCTGAGTGTACTGATGAACTTCATTGCCCCAGCAGACCGTCCCGCCCGATTGTCGACGTCAAAAAACCCGGCGGCGGCCGGCCACCGGCGGTTATGTCAACGAGGATACGCCGGGCTCACCCACGCGCCGCGCGATTATGCCACACGGCCCGACCGTGCCGGGCGCTGGCTTCCCGGCCCGGGCGGACCCTCTCTGTTCAGTTACAATGTGCGGCCTGTAACCTCCCGCATACTGTTAACAACGTCACGAATCATGTCTGAGCTTACGGTTCCCGCCGCGGAGCGGGCTGCCGCCCGCGTTGCGGTTCCCGCCCTCGGCTGCAGTCTCGGCGACAGCGGGGCCGCCGTCGAGACCTCGATCAGCGGCAACAGTATCACCATCCGCGTGACGCTCGCGTTTCCGGCCGCCGGCATCCGCGAGACCCTGGAGCGCGAGGTCGCCGCGGCGGTGCGCACCGCGACGGATGCCGCGCGCGTGGCCGTCGAGGTCGGCTGGAGCATCGTGCCGCGGGCGCCACAGGGCCAGCTCGCCCCGCTGCCTGGCGTAAAGAACATCATTGCCATCGCCTCTGGCAAGGGGGGCGTCGGCAAATCGACGACCGCGGTGAACCTCGCCCTCGCGCTCGCCCGCGAGGGCGCCCGGGTAGGCGTCCTCGACGCCGATGTCTACGGACCGAGCCAGCCGCGGATGCTCGGCCTTGCCGGCGCCGAGCCGGAGAGTCTCGATGGCAAGCACATCGAGCCGCTGAAGGCGCACGGGCTGGAGGTGATGTCCGTCGGTTTCATGGTGGGGGAGGCGACACCGCTCATCTGGCGCGGGCCGATGGTCACCCAGGCCGTCACCCAGATCACCTTCGAGACGCGCTGGGGCGATCTCGACTATCTCATCGCGGATCTGCCGCCCGGCACGGGCGACACGCAGCTCACGCTCAGCCAGAAGGTGCCGCTCGCGGGCGTGGTCATCGTGACCACGCCGCAGCAGGTCGCCACCAGCGTGGCGCGCCGGGGGCTGGAGATGTTCACCAAGGTCGGCGTGGCGGTGCTCGGCGTCGTGGAGAACATGAGCACATTTCTCTGCCCGAAGTGCGGCCACGAGGAAGCGCTGTTCGGCGAGGGCGGCGGGGCGGAGCTCGCCGCTGCCTGCGGCGTGCCGCTCCTCGGCCAGTTGCCGCTCAACGGGGCGATCCGCGCGCAGACCGACGTCGGCTGCCCGCCGGTGGCGGCAGACCCGGAAGGCGCGCTCGCGCTGCGCTACCGCGAGATCGCGCGGCGCGTTGCGCTGGAACTTTCCCGCCGCCCGAAAGACCAGAAGCACAAGTTCCCGAAAATCGTGGTCGAGAAACAAAAGTGAGCATCAAGTCAGACCGCTGGATCCGCCGCATGGCCGGGCAGCACGGCATGATCGAGCCCTTCGAGCCCGGCCAGGTGCGCGAGGCGCGCGGTCACCGGCTCATCTCCTACGGCACCTCGAGCTACGGCTACGACGTGCGCTGCGGGTCTTATTTCAAGGTCTTCACGAACATCAACTCGACGATCGTCGATCCCAAGGCCTTCGACAAGTCGAGCTTCGTCGACATGGAGGGCGAGGTCTGCATCATCCCGCCCAACTCCTTCGCGCTCGCCGCCACGGTCGAGTACTTCCGCATCCCGCGCAACGTGCTCACCATCTGCCTCGGCAAGTCCACCTACGCCCGCTGCGGCATCATCGTCAACGTCACCCCGCTGGAACCGGAGTGGGAAGGGCACGTGACGCTCGAGTTCTCCAACACCACGCCGCTGCCCGCGAAGATCTACGCCAACGAGGGCGTCGCGCAGATGATCTTCTTCGAGTCCGACGAGTCCTGCGAGGTCTCCTACAAGGACCGCGGCGGCAAGTACCAGGGGCAGCGTGGGGTGACGCTGCCGAGGGCGTGAGGGGGCTGAATTGATGGGTGCGGAGCGATTCCGGTAATGCCAGGTCTCAGCCAGGAGCAGTTCGACGCCCTCGATGCTCTCAAGTGCGCGATCGGCTACAACGTGTACGGGGCATATTGCGTGCCGCTGTCCTCCCGGCATCGTCGCGCTGCCATGAGGATCCTGGGCGGTGAGGTACACGAGCCGCAGACGGTCGAGTTCCTGAGGTCGCACTGCGACACCGGCGACGTGGTGCATGCGGGGACGTATTTCGGCGATTTCCTGCCCGCCCTGTCCCGGGCCTGCCAGGGCACCGTCTGGGCGTTCGAACCTAACCTGGAGAATTTTCGCTGCGCTACCATCACCGTCTTGCTCAACGACCTTCGGAATATCGAACTGCGTCGTGCTGGTCTCGGTGCAGCCAGCGGGGCCCTGCCGCTGCTGACTGTCGATACTGAC
>JAKLLP010000046.1:10259-10545 GCA_023150055.1 Gammaproteobacteria bacterium
GCGGCGGCTCCAGCAGGTTCGTCGAGGTCGATCGGCCGACATCCGGCAAAATCGAGAATGTCCCGATCGTCAGTGTCGACGAGGCAGTGCCGGCAGATCGGCAGGTATCGATCATTCAGCTCGATGTCGAGGGATTCGAGCAGCTCGCCCTTGCCGGGGCGCTGAAAACGATCGCGCGCTGCCGGCCCGCGATCATGGTTGAAGTCAGGGCTGAAAGCGACCTGCTATCAAGTGACTGGTTGGCGCGGAATATTCTCAAGCTCGGCTACCGCATGACCGGGACGAT
>JAKLLP010000470.1 GCA_023150055.1 Gammaproteobacteria bacterium
GCTCAGGGACCCTGCAGCGTTTCGCATCGTCGGCACCTCCCCGCCGCGGCTGGACATTCCGGCCAAGGTGACAGGCACGGCGGCCTATGGGACGGATACCGTGCTGCCCGGCATGCTGTTCGCAACCGTCAAGCACAGTCCGCTGCTCAACACCCGCATCGCCGCGGTGGACAATGCGGCCGAGGTCTCGAGCCTGCCGCGTGTCGCCGGGGTGGTGCCGCTCGGTGAGCGGGCCGTGGCCGTAGTCGCGCGCGATACGTGGTCGGCGCTGCGCGGCGCGGCGCGGTTGTCGCTGAAGGCGGAGCCGACCGACGGGATCGTCGCCGACAGCGATGAGATCCGCGCCAGCTGGCGCGCCGTGCCGGATGAGTCACAAGCCGCCGTGTTGTTCGAGCAGGGCGATGCGCCGGGGGCGATCGCGGCGGCCGAGCGCCGGCTCGAGGAGAGCTACGAGCTGCCCTATCTCGCGCATCTCTGCATGGAACCGATGAGCTGCACCGCGCTTGTCGCAGACGGCCACGTGACGGTGTGGGCGCCGACCCAGGCGCAGAGCATCGCCCGCGATATCGCCGCGGAAGTGGCGGGCGTCAGCCCAAGCCGGGCGACGGTACACCGGACGTTTCTCGGGGGCGGTTTCGGCCGGCGCGCAGAGATGGATTTCGTGGCCCATGCGGTGCGCGCCGCCATGGCCTTCCCGGGAAGTGCGGTAAAGCTCGTTTATTCACGCGAAGAGGACGTGCGGGCGGACATGTACCGGCCGGCGGCCTGCGCGCGGGTCCGTGGCGCACTGGATCTCGCCGGG
Organism: Gammaproteobacteria bacterium; assembly: GCA_023150055.1. Lineage (GTDB taxonomy): Bacteria > Pseudomonadota > Gammaproteobacteria > Steroidobacterales > QUBU01. The sequence continues at coordinate 803 of JAKLLP010000470.1, forward strand.
CGCATCCGCGCGATCGACTACCTGCTGATATCGCAATCGGTGACGGCCAGCTATTTCACTCGCACGCCGACGGCGCGCGGGGGCAATCCCCGCAAGGACGCTGCCGCGCTGTCGGGCGCCATCGGCCTTCCTTACGCCGGCGTGGCAGACCTGCGTTGCGCCTTCCTGCCCCAGGATCCCGGCGTGCCGGTCGGTTTCTGGCGCAGCGTGGGACATTCCCACAACTGCTTCGTGATCGAATGTTTCATCGATGAACTCGCCGGCGCCGCCGGCCGCGATCCCGTTGAATTTCGCCTCGCGCACCTCGACGGCAGGCCGGCGCACCAGGCGGTATTACGCGAAGCTGCCCGCCGCGCCGGTTGGGGTGCCGCGCCCGGGCGCGGCCGCGGTCGTGGCGTGGCGTTGATCGAGAGCCACGACAGCATCGTCGCGCAGGTGGTGGAGGTAACGGCCGCCAGCCCCGGCGACTTCAGTATCGACCGGGTGACCTGCGTGATCGACCCGCGCACCGTGATTCACCCGGACACGGTGGTGGCCCAGGTGGAAGGTGCTGTCCTCGACGGGCTGTCGGCCGCGCTGTATGGCGAGGTGACGATCCGGGGCGGGGCGGTCGAGCAGGGGAACTTCGATGATTATCGCTTCATGGGCCTGGCCGAGGCGCCGCCGATCGAGGTGCACATCCTGCCGCAGGGAGGACGTCCTGGCGGGATCGGCGAGCCGGGTCTGCCGGCGGTGGCGCCTGCGCTGGCGAACGCGATCTTCGCGGCCACCGGTGAGCGCGTGCGGCGGCTGCCGTTGCGGCGGCCGCTGCCCTGATGTGGCGTTCAGCAAATGCGTTGACGGCCGGCGATGGACGGACCGCCCGGAGGCGGGGGTCTCCGAACAAAGCGAGTATCGGGGAGCGACTTCGGAGACCTCCCGCCGCAAGGGTG
>JAKLLP010000471.1 GCA_023150055.1 Gammaproteobacteria bacterium
GCCACCGTTCCCGGGTTCATCGACTCGCTGTTGATGAGCACCGCGACGGTCACCTCGTCGTCGGGCAGCGTGATGAGCCGGGACGTGAACCCGAAGATGCCGCCCCCGTGCGCGATGCGGCGACGGCCCTCCCACATGTCGACCTCGAGCCCCAGTCCGTAGCCCGTCGGGTTGCCGTCCTTGAGGGTCGCGCTCGTCGTCATCTCGATGAACGAGTCCGGCGTGACCACCTTGCCGGTCGTCAGGGCCGTGGTCCAGTTCACAAGGTCGGTCGCGGTCGAGAGCAGCGACCCGGCCGCCCCCGGGACATCCGCACCCAGCGGGCGGTCATTAACGAGCGTTCCGTCGCGAAACGAATAGCCCTGCGCCCGCCCGGGAATGATCGCCCCGTTGCTCTCGTACCGAGTCCGCGTCAGCCCGAGCGGGGAGAAGAACTCCTCCTGCACGAAGGCCGCGTACGGCTTGCCCGAGACCTTCTCGATTACCGTCCCGAGCAGGTAGTACGCCGAGTTGCTGTAGTTGTACCGCGTGCCCGGCTCGAACTCGAGCGGCTTGTCCTTGAACGTGGCGATCAGCTCGTCGGGCGTGAGCTCCAGCGACGCGTCACGCGTCATGAACGTGCTGTCGTCGGTGTAGCTCCACATCCCCGAAGTGTGCGTCAGCAGGTGACGGATCGTGACCGGCCACTGCTTCACCGGAAAGTCCGGCAGGTAGGTCTGCACCGTCGCGTCGAGCGAGACCTTGCCCGCCTCAACGAGCCGCACGATCGCGGCGGCCGTGAACTGCTTGGTGACGGACCCGATCCGAAATACCGTGTCCGCCGTGGCCGGCACCGACCACTCGACGTCCGCCATGCCGTATCCCTTGGCGAGGATGACCTTCCCCGACCGACCCACGGCGATGGAAAGCCCCGCCGCCCGTGGCTGGCTGAGGATCTTGATTGCGGCGGCGTCAACCCTCGCGGCGAGCTCGGCATCGGTCGGGAGCTCGGCGTGGGCGGGCAGCAACGAGGCGGCGACCGTGATCGAAGCGGCGACACCGGGCGACACGCGAGTCATCAGTCCGTGCATGAGAGGTCCTTGCAGTGAGTCAGAGGGATCGAGCCGGACACGACAGTCCGTTGCAGACTTCGCATGGTTGGGAGTCTCCGGGCGGAGCTTTTGCGCATCGCTCACTTTTCCGGCGCTCAGCGCTGCTCCCGCCCGCGCGGTGCAAGGGAATCACCGGTGCAGTCGCGAGATCAGCCAAAATTGCTGCAGGCCGGTGACGCTCATCGCCCTGCCGCTCCACCCGCCGTCGCGTATCAGGATACACTCATCGCAAATGAGTGCCGTCTGTCAATGTCGACTCGCGTTTGCGCTCTGGACGCTCTGCGCAGCGCTCGCCGCGGCGCTGCCCGGGTGCGCTTCGACGACGCGCACGACGACGGCCGCCCAACAGCCGGCCCCGACCGACAGCGAGCGCCGAGGTGACGGCTATTACCTTGCCTCCTGCGCCGCATGCGGCGGGCTCCTGGGCACGACCGGCCCGGCGGTGACGGTGCTCTATCAGGGTCGCGAGGTCATTGTGTGCGACCAGCGCTGCCGCGCGGCGTTCGAAGCTGCCCTTCCAGACGCGATGGCTCGCCTCGACCAGGTCATGATCGCCGATCAGAAACCGCTGTACCCGACCAGTTTCTCCATCGTGTCGAACCGGTCGTTGCCCGATGACGCAACGGAGT
>JAKLLP010000472.1 GCA_023150055.1 Gammaproteobacteria bacterium
TCCTGACCACCGATCCGGGCACCACGACGACCGACGCCAATTGGGCGTGGAGCAAGGTGGAGGTCTGGCGTTGCTCGGCACCCACCAGCACGGGGGCGACCACCGAGTTCGACGGATTCTCGCTCGACGGCAATTCGACCTGGTACGCGGTACCAGCTGCAGTGGGCCTGGAACCAACGAAGGTCGATGGTGCGAGCAAGATCAGCGACCAGTCCGGTTATCCGAGATCTGCCTGGGTGCTGGCCTATTTCGACGAGAGCGGCAACCTTGTCGGCCGTTACCCCGACATCAGCGCGCGCACCTCGCAAAGAGTCCCGCTCGAGGGCTCCTGCCTCGCGTCGGTGAATCCCAACGCCACCACAGGCTTCACCTTCGGCGGCTGAGCGCGAATGCGCCCATCATCGCCCATGGGGCCTGTCGTCTGGATGGAACGCTACTGCCCGTCACTCGACGGGCAGTTTGTTTTTCTCGACCCCTTGTGGTGGGACACCCACCTGTTGAGCGCTGGCGCGGTGACCGTGCTGCGCGAGGCGGCGGCAGCGATCGAGGACGGCAGCTTCGACGCCTTCCAGGCCGACATCCGAGCGGCGGGCGGCTGGCCGGCCGGCCTCGAGCGCCTCGCGCACGCGCTGGCCATCCTGGCGAACGACGCTGCCGCGCCCGCGGAGCCGACATGAGCACGCGCTGCCGGCAGCGCACGATCGACCTGGGTGCGGCGCGCGTTGCGGTGAGTTCGACAATCGCCAGCTTCAACGCGCAACTCGATTTCATCTACCGGGATCAGGATCTCGGGCCTGGTAGCGCGGATTTCGTCGATCTGCGCGTTGCGCTACGTCCGGGGTCCCCCTGGCGACGGTGGAGGCCGCAGGTCACCCTGTGGTCCGAGGCCACCCGGCCGTTCGAGCCCTACCCGTTGCAGAGCGCCCTGCCCCTGTTCGAGTGGGGCAGCAACTGGCTGCTGGTGCAGCGGCTCAATGCCTACCTGCTGCTGCACGCGGGAGTGGTCGCGCGCGCGGACCGGGCCTTGATCCTGCCCGCGGCGCCGGGCTCGGGCAAGAGCACCCTTGCCTGCGCCTTGAACCTCGCCGGCTGGCGCTTTCTGTCCGACGAGTTCGGCGTCGTCGATCCCGCAACCGGTGCGATGCTTCCCCTGCTCAAGCCCGCCGCACTCAAGAACCGCTCGATCGAGCTCATCGGCGGGCACGCCGGCGCGGTGCTCGGGCCGACGTTCCCCGGGACGCGCAAGGGTGATGTCGCGCACTTCGTGCCCGACCGCGACAGCGTCGCGGCGCGCCACCAGCCCGCACGTGCGGCGATGGTGGTGTTCCCGCGCTATCGCGACGGCGCGCCCCTGCGCTGCTCGCCGCTGACGAAGGCCGAGGCCGCACTGCGGCTCGGCCTCAACAGCTTCAACTACCGCAAGCTCGGCCCGGTGGGCTTCGACACCGTCGTCCGTCTGGTGCAGACCGCCCCGGCCTGGGAGATCGAATACGGCACGCTCGCCGACGCCCTGCCCTGCATCGAGCGACTCTTCGGTGAAGCCCCTTGATGACTCCGCAACCGAGCGCCGAGTGTGCGCTGCTGCTGCGCGGACTGCGCGAACCGCTGCAGATTGGCGGCCCGCAGTGGGACCGCGTGCTGCGCCTGGCGCGCATGACCGGTCTGCACGGCCGACTCGCCGCCGCTAACCTGGACAGCCCTGCGCTCCCCGATGCGGT
>JAKLLP010000473.1 GCA_023150055.1 Gammaproteobacteria bacterium
TGTTGCGCAATGCCGAGCGCCACAAGGACAATCCGGAGTTCCAGGCGGATATGCTCGATACGGTCCGCCACGTGGAGGAGCGCATGCGCGGGCTGATGACGCAGCTGATGGAAAAGACACCCATCAACCAGCGCAAGCCGGTGGCGCTGAAGCCCCTTCTCGAGCGGATCATCCAGTCGAAACGACTGGCTCATCCGCGGCCGGTGTTCCGTGGCGATGCCCCCGAAGTTGCCGTGCTGGCCCATGGCGAACGACTCGAGCGCATACTGGGACACATCGTGCAAAATGCCCTAGACGCGACTTCCGAGCATGGTAGTGTGTCGGTGGCGCTATCCCAGGAGCGTAATATGGCATGCATCACGGTTCAGGACACCGGCTCGGGGATGTCGTCAGCATTCATTAGGGAGCAGCTTTTCAAGCCTTTTCAGACAACGAAGGCGAGCGGTATGGGTATCGGGGCCTACGAGGCACAGCAATATGTTCATGAGCTCGGTGGCAACATAACGGTGCATAGCGAAGTCGGTGCCGGCACCCGGTTCGAGATCTCCCTCCCCATCGCCGCTTTCGCCCAGAATGCCGTAGACACGGCGCAGGCAGACTAGGTCATATGAGTGATAAACGCAGGACTTTATTGATCGTCGAGGACGATCCGGCGCTGCAGAAGCAGATGCGCTGGGCCTTCGATCAGTACGAGACGGTGGTTGCCAGCAACCGGGAAGAAGCGATCGCCCAGCTCCGGCGCCACGAGCCGGCTGTCGTGACGATGGATCTCGGCCTGCCGCCGGCCCCGGACGACGTCACCGAGGGTTTCCGGCTGCTCGGCGAGATCCTCGCCCTGGCGCCCGACACCAAGGTCGTCGTGCTCACCGGCCAGCACGATCGCGAGAACGCCGTCCGGGCGGTGGGCATGGGCGCCTACGATTTCTTCGCCAAGCCCTTCGAGCCCGAACTGCTGGCCCTGACCCTCGATCGTGCGCTGCGGCTCTACGACCTGCAGCAGGACAACCGGCGCCTCAAGGTCCAGCAGGGCAGCGCGCTGTCCGGTCTCATCACGCGGGACGCCGGGATGCTCAAGGTGTGCCGTCTGATCGAACGGGTGGCGTCTGCGAATGTCACGGCGATGCTGCTCGGCGAGAGCGGCACCGGCAAGGAAGTCCTGGCCCGCGGGCTGCACGAGCTGTCGCCCCGCCGCAACGAGCGTTTCGTGGCGATCAACTGCGCGGCGATCCCCGAGAACCTCCTCGAAAGCGAGCTCTTCGGCTACGAAAAGGGGGCCTTCACAGGGGCGGTCAAGCAGACCCTGGGCAAGATCGAGGTGGCCAACAAGGGCACGCTGTTCCTCGATGAAATCGGCGATCTGCCGATGCCCCTGCAGGCCAAGCTGCTGCGCTTCCTCCAGGAGCGGGTGATCGAGCGGATCGGCGGGCGCGAGGAGATCCCGGTGGATGTCCGCATCGTCTGCGCCACCCACCAGGATGTGAAGGGCCTCATCCAGACCGGCCGCTTCCGTGAAGACTTGTATTACCGCCTGGCCGAGATCGTCGTGGACATCCCGGCCCTGCGGGAGCGGGACGGCGACGCGGTCCTGCTGGCCCACGCCTTCGTCCAGCGTTTTGCCAGCGAGCACGGCCGCGGTTCGATGACCCTCACCGACGATGCGGTGCAGAGCATCGAATCCCACCGCTGGCCCGGCAACATCCGCGAGCTTGAGA
>JAKLLP010000474.1 GCA_023150055.1 Gammaproteobacteria bacterium
ATGTTGCGCCCGAGCGGATCCTCGACCATCCCGAGCAACAGGTACCCTGCCCCCGCCAGGCCGAAGGCGAGACAGACTCCGGTGAGCCGCGGGATACGATCGAGGATCAGGCCCATCACGAGTGACCAGACGAGCGCCACCGCCTGGGCGATGCCGAACACCATGCCGGCACGGGCCGTCGCTGCACCGAGCGTGAGTCCGGCCGACACCCCTGCCTGCACGACCCACAGCGAAGTGAAGGTCGTGATGATCACCAGGTCACCGCGCGAAGCGAAGGCCGTCAGGTAACCCAGCGCAATGCGCGGATTCTCCCGCGCGATCAGCAGGCCACGCACGGCCAGGCGCAACACGCCAGGGCCCGGCTGCCGCGGCGGCACCGGCGCCTGCAGCGCTCCGCGCAGAAACAGCGCCAGCAGCAGGATCCACACCGCAAAGGTCCAGAAACTCGCGACCAGCGCCTGCACCTCGTCGAGGCCGAGGCGCGTGAAAGCGAGTGGCAACCGCGCGAAAACGGTGGCCATAACCACCACCCCGAGACCGTTGCAAACCCCGACCACGCCCATCCAGCGCCCACGCATCCGCTCCGCGATGTACTCGGCGAGGCAGGTGGAGAGCATCACGGTGGCCGCGGTCTGCCCTATCGAATAGAACACCCGCAGCGCGATGAGCGCTGCTTCGGACCCGGCCAGCGGATACACGCAGAATCCGGCGGCCATCCACACCAGGCCGGCAACGAAGATGGGCCGGCGGCCGGAGCGATCGGATACCGCGCCCACGAGACCCCCGATGAGGATCTGCACGGACTCCTGCAGCGAGACCAGCAAACCTGCGAGCGCACCCTGCTCCCCGACGGGAATGCCGAGCAGGTTGAACAGATAGGGATTGGCGAAATTGAGAAAGGTGACGAGGCTGATGAGGCTGAAGCTCGACAGCAGCAGCGCCGCGGCGTTGCGCGCAGTGACACCACCGGCCAGCTCGAACGGACCCAGCCGGCCGGCGCTCTCCCCGGTCTCCCGCGTCACGGCCTGCGCTGCCCGCCGCTCATCGCCCCAGTCTCTGCGCGCTCACCCTGCGCCAGCAAGCGGCAGGATGCCGCGGTCGGTGACGGACAGGTTGGTGGGGGAGCCGCGCCCGAAGCAGGTATCGGGTAGCGACCGCGGAAGCCACTTCGGAGACCTCCCGCCGCAAGGGCGGTCATTTGCGTCAAGGCACGCGCGCAGCACGACCTATCGGACGGGTTCAGCTCCCCTCGGCCATGCGCTCGTACACCGTGACGGCGTTGCGAATCGGCGCGACCTGCGCCAGGTAGGCGTAGATCGCCCCGAGGTCTTCGTCGGTGAGCCCCGCGTACATCGTCCAGGGCATCAGGCTGTTCATCTCCCCCACTCCCACCGGGATCCGCCCTTCCTCGCCCTGGTAGCGACGGAACCGGGCGATGAAATCAGCCCGCGACCAGCCGCCAATTCCCGTTTCCGGATCGGGCGTGATATTGGAAGCCCGCACCACGTAGCCGCCCATCGGGAACCCGTGGCCACCGGCCAGCTCGAGTTCCGGGATCGACTGCTGGGTGTCGTTGACCGGCGTGTGGCACCAGCGGCACCCGGCGATGGTCGTGAGATAGCGCCCGTACTCCACCGGGTCGGCCCTGTTGACCGGGCGCGGTTCGGCGGGCTTCGGAATCGAATTGACGATCAGGT
>JAKLLP010000475.1 GCA_023150055.1 Gammaproteobacteria bacterium
CACGCGCAGCGGCCCGATCGCCGGGGGCCTCGAAGACGGCCTGCGGGTTTTCCGCGGGGTCCCCTTTGCCGCGCCGCCCACGGGCGCGCGGCGCTGGCGCCCGCCCGGGCCGGTAGCGTCCTGGGAGGGCATCCGCCCCGCCGGCCGCTTCGGGCCGGTGTGCCCGCAACCCCGCGGCAAATATCCGGACTGGGCCGAGAAGCATATCGACGCGGTCGGCATGAGCGAGGACTGCCTCACGCTGAACGTCTGGGCGCCCGCCGACGGTGGCCCTTACCCCGTGATGGTCTATTTCCACGGCGGCAACATGCAGTACGGGTCGGGCTCGCTGCCGATGCACGACGGCAGCGTGCTCGCGCGTAACGGGCTGGTCGTGGTGACCATCAACTACCGCGTCGGTTTCCTCGGCCGCTTTGCCCATCCCGCGCTCACCCGCACCCAGCCCGGCGAGCCGCTGGTGAACTACGGCGTCATGGACCAGATCGCGGCTCTCGGCTGGGTACGCGACAACATTGCCGCCTTCGGGGGCGACCCGTCCCGGGTGACCATCTTCGGGCATTCGGCCGGCGGGGTATCGGTGAACGTGTTGATGGTGACACCGGCCTCGCGAGGGCTTTTTCACCGCGCCATCGCCCAGGGCAGCGCGATCTCGGTAGACCGGGACCGACACTGCTTCCAGCCAGGCATCCCCGGCGCACAGGGCCGCTCGTGGGAAAGCATCGGCATCGACTTTTCCGGACACTTCGGCCTCAGCGGAGCGGACGCCGCCGTTGCGGCAGGGCTGCGCTCGTTGTCGTCCGCCGCGATCATCGAGTACCAGCAAAGCCAGCTCATCGGCTTCAACCCCTGCGTGGACGGTACGCTGGTTCCGGATCACGTTGCGCAGATGTTCGAGCGCGGCGAGCAACACGACGTACCCTACATCGGCGGCGCGAACAACTGGGAATGGAACCAGATCGCCGACGTCCCGCTCATCGGCAAGTGGTTCCTCGCCGGTGGTCTGCTCGAAGGCCTGTCAGACGAGGACCTCGCCGTCTTCGGCGACCAGTGGACCCGTATCGGTGTGTCCCAACGCTGGTTCGCCGAAGGGCTCTTCCTGCTGTCGACGCGCCACCTTGCGAAGCAGATGGCGCAGGTGTCATCACCTGCCTACCTCTACCACATTACCTATGTGCAGTCGGCGCTACGCGGGGTCGTGCCGGGCGCGGCCCATGGCATGGAAGTGCCTTTTATTTTCGGTGTGCTCGAGACACGCCCGGAGATCAACCGGCCACAGCCCGTGAAGCTCACGGCGGAGGACTTCGCCTGGGGGGATCAGGTTCGCGCCTACTGGGTCAATTTTGCGAAAACCGGCGACCCGAACGGCACTGGCCTGCCGCACTGGCCAGCCTACCGGCCGGAGTCCGACCAGGCCATGGTGCTCGGCGAGAGGATCGCTCCCCAGGCGGAACTTTACAAGGACACCCTCGATTACCTGGAGAGGCGAGCGCTCGCGCGGCGCCAAGCCTGGGTAGGGGACGGTTCCCTTCAGGGGACGGTTCCCTGAAGGGAACCGTCCCCTGTTTTCCTATTTGAGCCGCTTGTGCAAAACGACTGGCGATGCCCGCCGCCCGCGCAACCTCAAGTTGAGCATCTCTACCGCCACCGAGAAGGCCATCGCGAAGTAAACATAGCCCTTGGGAACATGGTG
>JAKLLP010000476.1 GCA_023150055.1 Gammaproteobacteria bacterium
GATCCTGCTGCTCGATGCCAGCGGCCCCGTCGCGACGAGCGCCTACCAGGCGGCAATCGACGCTGGCGCCGGCGTCATCGTCGGCCCGCTCCTCAAGCAGGCGGTCGCCGAGATCGCCGCCATCGCCGGTCCGGTCACGACGCTCGCGCTGAATTTCCTGGAACCCGGCGCGCCGACGGCACCGAATTTCTACCAGTATTCCCTTGCGCCCGAAGACGAGGCGCGGCAGGCCGCGGCGCGGGCTGCGGCCGAGGGACAAAGCCGCGCGCTGGCGCTCGCGCCGGACAACGAGTGGGGGCGACGCATGCTCGGCGCCTTCATCCCGGCGGTGGAAGCACAGGGCGGGACGGTGGCCGATTATTACCTTTACGACACGGCCGAGACGGATTTCACGGCGCCCATTCAACGCCTGCTGCGGCTCGACGAGAGCCGCGCGCGGCACCGGGAACTCGCGGCGAATCTCGGCGTTTCGCTCGGTTTCGAGCCTCGACGGCGCGACGATGTCGACTTCATATTCCTGGCAGCCAACGTCGCGCACGGCCGGCTGATCTGGCCGCAGTTGCGGTTCCTGTATGCAGGCGACCTGCCGACTTACGCCCCCTCGGCGATAAACCAGCCGGGTGCGCGGGGCAACAGCGACCTGGATGGCGTCCGGTTTGCCGATGCGCCCCTGTTGCTCGGAACCGAGTCCCAGGGCGTGGCGCTCGCCGGGACCCTTGCCACGCGCTGGCCGGCGAATACGGTGGGTCTGCTGAGGTTCTACGCCATGGGTTTCGATGCCTACGCGCTCGCGCGTGATATCGCGGAGGGGATCACTCCGGAGCGACCGGGATTGACCGGCCGGCTGTGGACCGACCCGCAGCGCAGAGTCCATCGCGACATGCCCTGGGCGCAGTTTCGCGACGGCGGCATCGTGTTGCTGCCGTCGACTGCCACCACCCCAGCCGCCTCGCCCTGACCATGGCCTCACCTGAACCAACGGTTCGGGTGGGTAACCGCGCCGAGGAACGGGCGCGGGCGTGGCTCGAGGCGCGGGGGCTTGTCCTGGTCGAACGCAACGTGCGGTTTCGCAACGGCGAGCTCGATCTCGTCATGCTGGACGGCAGGGAGCTGGTGATCGTCGAAGTGCGTTATCGCGCCGCCGGCGCCATGGTCGGTCCCGCTGTCAGCATCGACTCACGCAAGCGCGGCCGGTTGCTGCGCGCCGCTGCCACGTACCTGCAGAGACGACCCCGGTTCGCCGACCACCCGGTGCGCATCGACGTCCTGGCGCTGAGCGGAGACCTCGCCTCACCGCGTTGCGATTGGCTGCGCGACGCCGTGCGCACCGACGACACGGGCCGGTGGTGAGGATACTTTTGCAGCGAGCAGCCACGCTCCTCCCGGGCGCAACGCCGGCCTCATGGTGGCCTTACGCATATGCATTGTTTTGGTTCTTCGCCCATTGGCGGGGATGGCGCGGCAATCGGCGGGTAGGACTCGGCCGGTTCCCGGGTCTCGCCGCCGGCTGGCCCTACGGGATCAGCCTCGGCAGCGCTCCGTTGACCGCTGCACTCAAGGTCGGTGCCCGCCACAGCTCACTGTTCTTCCGGGGCGTCCTCTGGGCACCGGGTGTCCGCGCCACTCGTCATCCCTGACTCGTGGGCGCGGAGCGGCGGCATCCCTGCCGCCGCCACCTCAGCAGCAC
>JAKLLP010000477.1 GCA_023150055.1 Gammaproteobacteria bacterium
GGTTCATCTACAACACCGATATCGTGCCGCCCGGACTCGTCGTCGCCGTCGAGCCCCGGGCAGGAACGCCGCCGGCGATCGCTCGGGAGATTCTCGCGCCGCACGGGCTGACGCTCCTCGAGGTGGGCATCGGCTCGTATGCGGTCGTGCGTGAGGAGCCTCGGGTACGACCCCCGCCCGTCATGGCCGAGACCGATCCCGGCGACGCGCTCGCCGAGATCGTGGTCGCCACCAGCCGTTACGGGCTGGCCTACGACGAGCCGCAGCCTCACACCTTCCTGTCGCAGGCCGACGTGCAGGCGCTACCCAAGCTCGCCGACGACCCGCTGCGAGCGGTGCAACGGCTGCCAGGAAGCGCCGCAGCCGGAATTTCGGCCCAGACTCACATCCGCGGGGGCGAACACAACGAGACGCTGATGGTGCTCGATGGCCTGCCGCTCGACGAGCCATTCCACCTGAAGAACCTGCTGACTCCCGTGACCCTGTTCGACGTCCGGGCGGTCGAGTCCATGGACGTCTACTCCGGTGGCTTCACCGCCGAGTTCGGGGGTGCCCTGAGCGGTGTGATCGACATCGCAACCCTGCAACCACCATCGCGCCGGTACTCGGAGCTTGGCCTGTCGCTCTTTCATGCCAGCGCACTGTCGGCCGGAGAATTCGCGGGCGAGCGCGGGCAATGGCTCGTATCCGGCCGGCGCAGCAATCTCGACCTGCTGGCCGAACTCGCCGACTCGGATGTGGGCAAGCCCGAGTACTTCGACGCGATCAGCCGCGTGAGCTTCGCCCTGACCGATACCGCCACGATATTCGCTACCGCACTCACTTCGCGGGACGAAGTCGACGCGAACACCAGCGACGAAACGGAAATCACCGAGGCCAAGTTCCGCAATACCTACGTGTGGGGTGGCTGGGAGCAGCAATGGGGTGGCGACCTGTCCAGCCGCCTGATCCTGGCGCTGACCGATGTCGACAATGACCGCGCCGGTCGCATCGACGATCCGGGCCGGCAGGCGGGACGGGTCGATGACCGTCGGACCTTGCGTACCGGCGTCGTGCGCCTCGACCTCGAGCACCGCGGAGAACTCATCTTCACGCGCCTCGGGTTCGAGGGCCGCGAGGTCGAGGCACGGTACCGCTACTCGAGCAGCAACATTCTGGAGCCCGGCTACCCGCTGCCGGGCAGCGGTGGCGAGACCACGCTCCGGGATCTCGACCCCAGGCCGGACGGGCATCAGACCGCGGTGTACCTCACGAGCCGGATTGCCATTGCGCGACGTCTCAACCTCGAGGCCGGGCTGCGCTGGGACCACCAGACCTACGACGAGGTGAACTCGCCGGAGCAGTTCGCGCCGCGCGTCAACCTGATGTACGACCTCACCCCTGCAACACGCCTGCGTGCAGCCTGGGGCCGGTTCTGGCAGGCACAGCGTCCGAACGAGCTGCAGGTCGAAGACGGCGTGGACACCTTCTACGAGCCGCAGCGTGCCGATCACCTGATCATCAGTCTCGAGCAGCGATTGCCCGGCGACCACGAACTGCGCGTCGAGGTTTACCGCAAAGACTACGACCGCGTGCGGCCCCACTTCGAGAACCTGTTCGACCCGGTAAAGCTGCTGCCGGAGCTCGAACCCGACCGGGTGAGGGTTGCGCCGACGGGTTCGCTGGCGCGCGGTGTGGAGATGTT
>JAKLLP010000478.1 GCA_023150055.1 Gammaproteobacteria bacterium
TGCTGCGTAGGGCGATGGGCAAGAAAAAGCCGGCGGAGATGGCCAAACAACGCTCGGTATTTCTGCAGGGTGCGGCGGAGCGAGGTGTGGCACCAGCCCTTGCTACCCGTATCTTCGACCTCATGGAGAAATTTGCGGAGTACGGTTTCAACCGCTCTCATTCTGCAGCCTACGCGCTGCTCGCCTACCAGACCGCCTGGCTCAAGGCGCATCACCCGGCCGCCTTCATGGCAGCGGTGCTGACCTGCGAAATGGACGACACCGACAAGCTCGTGGTCATGAAGCGGGAATGCGAGAGCCTTGGTCTGCAGATCGAGCGTCCCGACGTCAATTCCTCCGGCTACGCCTTCGAGGTCTCGGGAGCGCGCAGTATCCGTTACGGCCTGGGCGCAATAAAGGGACTCGGGCAGGCTGCGGCGGAGCATCTGTGCGAGCGCCGCCAGGCTGGCGGTGAGTATTGCGACCTGTTCGAACTCTGCAGGCGACTCGACATCCAGCGGCTGGGGCGGCGGGCAATGGAGGCGCTGATCAAGGCGGGGGCGCTGGATGCGCTCGGGCCGAACCGGCCGAGTCTGCTGGCCACTCTCCCCGCGGCGCTGGGGGCTGCCGAGCAGGCGGCCCGATCGCGCGATTCCGGCCAGGACGATCTGTTCGGCGTCGGTTCGGGTGTGCAGGCATCGGCCGATCAGGTGGTGATCGCAGTCGGCGACTGGGGTCCGGCGCAGAGACTTGCCGCGGAGCGCGAGAGCCTTGGCTTGTACCTGAGCGGCCACCCGTTCGATCAATATCGTGCCGATGCGGCCTGCTTCGCTTCCGGGTCGGTCAGTGCGCTGCTCAATTCGCCGCCTCCGCCCCCGGGTGCCGAATACCAGCCTGGGCGTGAGGTCAGCGTCGCTGGCCTCGTTACCAATCTGCGCAAGCGCACGGGACGCATCACGGTCGAAATCGATGATGGCAGCGGCGTGCTCGAAGCCAGTATATTTCCGGAGACCTACGAGCGCTGCCGCAACCACCTCGGCAATCACGCGATCGTGGTGGTGACCGGCCAACTGCGCTGGGATGCGTTCATCGACGGGTGGCGAATTGCTGCGCGAGATGTGGCAGCAATCGATGACGTCATCGAGAAACATGCCTCGCGCCTACTGATCCGCTGGTCCGACCGGCCCGGGTCGAGACTCGATGCCCGGGCGCTCAGGAACACGCTCGAGCCTTTCCGGCCGGGTGGCTGCGGGGTGCTGTTGCACTATACCGGGCGGGATGCGCAGGCCCGCCTGGTTCTCGGCGAGGAATGGACGGTGCGCCCGAGCCTGGAACTCCGTGAGCGGCTGTCCGCGCTGGTCGGTGCCGACGGTTTCCGGTTTGTCTACGACGTCGCGCCGTCCCTGCATTGATGGCGCTGCCGGGGCGATCTTGTACGATGCGGGCGTACGGCTATAGTGTCGCCGTGCCTATTCCGGGAATGCCCTGCCTGTGGACCTGAAGTTTCTCGACTTCGAACAGCCGATTGCCGAGCTAGAGGCCAAGATCGACGAACTGCGGTTCGTCGGCGATGACTCCGAGATCAATATCAGTGACGAGATCGAGCGGCTCAAGGAGAAGAGCGAAGCGCTCACGCGCAGCATTTTCTCGAACCTGACCTCGTGGCAGG
>JAKLLP010000479.1 GCA_023150055.1 Gammaproteobacteria bacterium
GCCCTTGCGGCGGGGGACTGCGCCGTCGCTCCCCGATACTCGCTTTGGGCGCAGGCCCCCGCCTCCGGGCGGTCCGTCCATTGCAGGCCGTCAACGGATTTGTGGGACAGGACACTAGTGGGTCGCCATGCGGATGACTTGCTACCGATGACCGACCTTGCGGCGGGAGGTCTCCGCCGTCGCTCCCGCCCTCGTTCATCGATACTCGCTTTGGGCGGAGACTCCCGCCTCCGGGCGGTCCGACTGGCGCGACTTCTATCTGCACATGATGCGCGCAACGGTCCCTGCGGCGCACACTAGGTCACGGAACAGAAACGACGATGGCGCAGCAACAGGAAATAAGGGTTCCGGACATCGGCGACTTCGAGAACGTCGAGATCGTCGAGGTCCTCGTGAAAGCGGGCGACACCGTGAGCGTGGAGGCCGGCCTGATCACGCTCGAGACCGACAAAGCCTCGATGGACGTGCCGTCCCCGGTGGCCGGGCGCATCGCGGAACTGAAAGTCAGTAAGGGCGACCGCGTTTCCAGGGGCAGCCTCATTGCCCTGGTCGAGGTCGACGAGAAGGCCGCAGGCGCCGCTCGAGCCACGCCCGCCAGGTCCGCCAGGCGCGAGGCGCCGGCGCAGACTCCACCGCAGGAGAAATCCTCCCCCGCGCCGCGACCAGCCGCCGCAACCGCGGCTGCGCCGCCGGCGCGCGTGGCGGGCACGCTCCCGCCGATCGACGAGACGACTTTCGCCAGGGCGCACGCGAGCCCGTCGGTGCGCAAATTCGCGCGCGAACTCGGCGTCGACCTGATCCGGGTAAAAGGCAGCGGCGCCAAGGGCCGCGTACTGCAGGACGACGTCAAGGCCTACGTCAAGGCAATCCTCACCGGCCAGGCGGCGGGCCCGGCCGGGGCCGGGTTGCCGAAGATGCCGGTGGTCGACTTCGCGAAATACGGCGAGATCGAGGTCAAGCCGCTCTCGCGCGTGCGGAAGATCTCCGGCCCGCGGCTGCTGGCGAGCTGGCTCAACATCCCGCATGTCACGCAGCACGACGAGGCGGACATCACGGCACTGGAAAAACAACGGCAGGCGCTGAAGAAGGAAGCGGAGGCCACAGGCGTGAAGCTGACGCCGCTCGCGTTCGTGATGCGCGCCTGCATTCTCGCCCTGCAGGAGTTCCCCGACTTCAATGCCTCGCTCAGCGAGGATGGCGCCTCGCTCGTGCACAAGAAATACCGGCATATCGGCTTCGCAGCCGACACGCCGCAGGGACTCGTGGTGCCCGTCATCCGCGATGCCGACAAGAAAGGCCTGATGGAGATCGCGCGCGAGCTCGGCGAGCTGAGCAGCCGGGCCCGCGAGGGCAAGCTGAGCGGGGAGGAGATGCGTGGCGGCACGTTCACCGTCTCCAGTCTCGGCGGCATCGGCGGCACCTTCTTCACGCCAATCATCAACGCGCCGGAGGTGGCCATCCTTGGCGTGGGCCGCGCGGCGCACCAGCCCGTCTGGCAGGGCAAGGGCTTCGAGCCGCGGCTGATCCTGCCGCTGTCGCTGTCCTACGATCATCGCGTGATCGACGGCGCCACCGGCGTGCGGTTCACCTCGTTCCTGGTC
>JAKLLP010000047.1 GCA_023150055.1 Gammaproteobacteria bacterium
AGTCGCCGGCGGCAGTAGCCGCACCCCGCTGGCCCCGCGCCCGCGCGCGCGCCACCCAGGGCGGCACCCATCGCTCGGGGGCCTGCGACCACAGCCCGCGACGCGACGCGCGCGCATCGGCCTCGGCCTCACAGTAGCGCTGCGCGCCGGCAATTTCGCCGAGGTACTGGCGGTACGCCCAGGCGTGGCCTGCGCCGATCATCGCCTCGTTCACGCTCTGCCCGTCCACGACCACGACCGCCACCAGGCGCTGGTAACTGTCGCGGGTCACCGGGACGAGCGAGATCTCGCGTGCGACGACCCGGCGCTCGAGCGCCTGCTGCGCCTCGCGACCGAACGGCGCATCGAGCTCGGGCGCATCGATGCCGTACAGGCGCACCTCGACCGCTTCCCCGTCGACCCGCGCCCGGAGGCTGTCGCCGTCGCCCACCCGCTCCACGCGGCCACGCAGGATCGCTGTCGCCGCAGCACCGGCCGCCGGCCCCTCGTCGGCGGCGCGCGGCGAGCAACCGGTGGTGAGCAGCCCGAGAACGAGGCAACAGGCGAGATGTCTCACCCTTTTCCCTCGTCCGTCTCGCCCTCGATCGCCGTGGTGGCGTCGTCTTCCAGCGCCTTCAGTTCCAGCCCTTCGATCTCCTGCAGCGTCTTGCCGGCAATTCCCTGCAGGTCGCCGTACATGCCGATGGTGGCCTGCGTGACGCGCTCGATCTGTGCGTCACGCTTGGCCCACTGCTTCATGATCACCTTGCGCTCCCGGTCGAGGTCTTCCTTCATGGTGGTAAAGGACTCGGCGATGGCTTCCAGCCGCTGCCGGAAGCGCGGTCCGGTGAGATATTGGTAGAGCAGCTCGGTCTTGGTGTGCAGGCCCTCGGAGGACTGCCGGGCGAGCGCCACCTCGATCAGCCCCTGGCGAAGCATCATCGCGACCGGCAACACGAGCGTCGGATGGATCACCCAGACGTTGTCCACGTGATCGAATATCTCCACGCCCTTCGGCAGCACCTGGCTGACCATGATCGCGAGGTCGGCCTTCACGGTGCGCTGGTCGTCGCGCAACTTTGGCAGCCACGCGTCGCTCCAGTTCTTCGTGCGCTTGGATTCCCACAGGATCAGCCCGCAGGCCTGCCCGGCCGCCCCCCTGACCGCCTGCGTGACGTCGCCGCCGAACTCGCCCTTCGGGACCGGCACGATATCGTCGAGCGGAAACTTCGCCTTCAGCAGTTCTTCGAGCACCAGCTCCTGCACCTCGCCCTGCAGTTGCTGTGAGCCCTGCTCGGCCTTGCGCTTCAGTTCCTCGATCTGCTTCTGCATCGAGGCGATGGTTTGTTCCTTCTCCCGCACCTTCAGGCCGAGCTCCTCGTCGGCGTCTTTCCTGGCCTTGTCGCGCGCCGCCGCGAGGCCGGCCTGCACCTGCTTCTCCACGTTGAGCGCCATCTCGCGTTTCGCGTCCTCGAGTTCGCGCTCCTTGCGCAGGAGCGCTGCCTGTGCCTGCTGCGCCTCGGCGAGCTTCTTGTCGCGCTCGGCGAGCACCTCCTTGAGCTCTTTGACCTGCTGCGCGTTCTGCTCGAGGTCGCTCTGCAGGAGAGCGCGGGCCTTTTTCGCCTCGTCCTCGGCAATCTTCGTCCGCTCGGCCTTCAGCCGCTTCGCCACCTCGTTGTCGAGCGCTTGCCGCTCGGCCTCGATGGCTGCTTCGCGCGCCTTCATGGCGGACTCTTTCTTCGCGACGTCCTCGTCCTTCTGCCGGAGGCGCGCCTCGAACTGCTGCCGTGTCGCCGCGATCAGCGGCGCCGCGAGCGACTCGGTGAGCCGGATCTCGGTGCTGCAGTTGGGGCAGATGATGGTCGGTTCGCTCATGGGTCGGTCTCTCGATCGGAAAGCGCGGTGCGCCGGTGGCTGCCCTTTTACCCTCCCGGCGCGCTGCGTGGAAGAAAAATCAGCCTGGAAATCGGCGCCGCCGCTGTCGGGGCTGAAGCCCCTCCCGGTGCGCAGGCGGCATGGATCAGCATGCGGCCCTGTAACCGCGCACCGACCTTTAGCGTGCACGACACGAGAACTGCAACGCCAGTACGCCTCGACAGCACTGGGCCGGGGCAGCACCCTGTGGGAGATGAGATGGACCCCTCCCGCTCCACCCCTCGGTGAGGTCTCGGCTCATAACAGCCATGATAGCCACTGGGGCATATCCATACGGAGTCAGGAGGGATCCAATGAGCAAGATTACGCTGGTGGGACTGGACACATCAAAGTCGGTGTTTCATCTGGTGGCCGTGGACGAACATGGCCAGGTGAGCTGGCGGCGCTGCCTGCGCCGGGCGCAGTTGTTGAGCTTTTTCGCCCAACTGCCGGTCACGCGGGTAGTGCTGGAGGCCTGCGGTGGCAGTCACCACTGGGGCCGGCGGCTGATCGAGCTCGGCCACACGGTGCAGCTGATCAGTGCGCAGTTCGTCAGTCCTTATCGACGCGGGCAGAAGAACGATTACCGGGATGCCGAGGCCATTGCTGTGGCCGCGCTCTCCCCGGGGATGCGCTTCGTGCAGGTGAAGAGCGCCGAGCAGCAGGCGGTGCAGGCGCTGCACCGGGTGCGCGAGCGCGCGCTCACCGAGCGGGTGGCCATTGCCAACCAGCTGCGCGGGCTGCTGGCCGAGCACGGGGTAGTGTTTGGCCGCGGGGAACGCGCCCTGCGCGGTGGCGCACAGGCACTGCTTGGCCAGGGCTGGCTGCCCGCCCCGCTGCCGCGGCTGGTGGCCGGGTTGCTGGAGGAGCTGGCGCGCTGCCGCGAGCGGTTGCGGGAGTATGAGCAGGAGCTCAACGCGATCGCCCGCGGCTCGGCCACCGCGCAGGCCCTGCAGGCGCAGCTGCCCGGGATCGGGCCGCTGACGGCCACCGCGCTGCCCGTGAAGGTGGCCGATGTGCGGGTGTTTGCCAACGGGCGGCAGTTTGCCGCCTACCTGGGGCTGGTAGCACGCCAGCACTCCAGCGCCGGGCGCACCCGACTGGGGCGGCTGAGCAAGTGCGGGGATCGTTACCTGCGCAAGCTGCTCATTCACGGGGCGCGCGCCGTGCTGCGCCACCTCGGCGAGAAGCAGGACGCCGATAGCGTGTGGCTACGCGCGCTGCTGGCCCGGCGCGGGTTCAACAAGGCGTGTGTGGCACTGGCGCACCGCAATGCGCGGCGCGCCTGGGCGATCATGGCCCGGCAGGCTGAGCTGGAGGCGCCGCCGGCTTAACGGTTCACGCCGCAGGATCAGGCATCAATCTCACGAGTGCGTCGAGGAGGCGGATGACGAACCGGTTGGACCGGCGTCGGCGGAACTGAGAAGTCGCCAGGGCATCACTGGCCCGGGTGGGAGTGGAGTCGCCGACGCGCGCAGATATCATCGAGGCTGGGGGAAGCACACGTTCCCCGCTACACGAGCCGGATATAAGCCTGCACTCACAACCGCGTCGTCTGACACCGCCTTGACACACCGGGAGGGGTCCATATAAGCGACTTCGACTTCAGTCCCGACAGCGTTTGGCGCTGATCTGAAGTCGGCACTGAACGGCCTCCCACAGGAGGCCGTTCAGTCGGTTTACTGTGCGTCGCCGGCATCCGCAGCTTCATCGATGCCGCGGATGATCAGGTTCGGCAGCAGCGCCTCGTCCCAGTCGGTGGCGAGATCTCCCGTGCGGACGATGACGAGCCCCTTCGAGGGCACGATGTACACGCGCTGCCCGCCGAAGCCGTCGAAGTAAATGAGGTCCGGCGCCGCGAACGGCTCGGCCTGCGGTACGGTCGCCGAGGACTTGCTGTTGTAGCGCCGCACAGGTTCGTACGCCGTGCCGAGCCAGGTGTAGTAGCCGTAGTTGGGATTACTGGCCGAGGGTGTGACCACCTCGCGCATCCAGCTCTCCGGTACGACCTCCTCGCCGCCCGCCACGCCGCGATCGAGGTGCAGGAGCCCGACCGCGAGCCACGAGCGGGCGGTGGCGGCGAGACAGCAGAAGACGCGCGCGAGCCGGT
The DNA here is from genome assembly GCA_023150055.1 of Gammaproteobacteria bacterium. Lineage (GTDB taxonomy): Bacteria > Pseudomonadota > Gammaproteobacteria > Steroidobacterales > QUBU01. The sequence continues at coordinate 4,004 of JAKLLP010000047.1, forward strand.
TGTCCTCGGAGTCGAGCACCACGAAGGCGTCGGCTGCGCCGATGCGCTGCCAGAGCATGGTGGAGAGGTACTCGGCGTAACGGCGGCCGGTTGCCCGCTCGAGGATGATGCCGATGGCCTGCGGGCCGATGTTGCTGTACTCGAAGCGCGAGCCCGGTTCGGCCTCGAGCGGTTGCCCGAGCACCACCTCGGCGAGGCTGCCGCCGATCATCACCTGGAAGAACTCGCCGACCGGGTTGAGCAGCTCGAGCGAGGGGAAGCCGATGCCGCTCGACTGCTGCAGGAGCTGACGGATCGTGACTTTCGCCCGGCCGTCGTTCGCCCACTCGGGCAGGTACAACGCCGCCGGGTCATCCACCGAGGCGATGAAGCCGTCGCGGATTGCGATGCCGGTGAGCAGCGCGAGGACCGACTTGTGCATCGACTGCAGTACCTCGGCGGGGATGCTGCGCGCAGCGGGCGCGGCGGTCGGTACCTGCAGCGCCGCTCCGCCCGGCACGCGTTCCTCGGGCCCGGTGCCGCCGCCGAAGGGCAGGCCGAGGAGCCGTGTGGTGACCACGGGTTCGGTGACGTACATCACGGCGAGGGCGCCGAGCAGGGCAACGCCGAGCACGGCCAGCAGGCGCTTGAGGATGCGTAACAAGGGACTTTCCCCGGGCGTTGACGAGGCGCGCATGATACCCGCTGCCTGCCGCCGGGGTAACAACCGCCCGGGGCACTCCGCCGGTCGCGTGTGATAATGCTGCGGGCGTCTGCGGGAGGAGGGGCCGGGGTCGGCCGTGAGTGCATGAACATGCCTGGCGCAATCCCGATCGCTCCACGGGTGCAGATCGCGCTCGCCGCCGGGCTTTTTTCCACGGGCGGGCTTGCCATCAAGGCCTGCGAGATGACCGCCTGGCAGGTCGCCTGTTTCCGCGCGGCGGTGGCGGCCGCCGCGCTCGCGCTCCTCACGCCGGCGGCGCGCCGCGGCTGGAGCGCGCGCACGCTCGTGGTCGCCTTGCCATTCTCCGCGACCATCATCCTCTTCACCCTGTCGAACCGGGCGACGACCGCAGCCAACGCGATCTTCCTCCAGGACACGGCACCTCTCTACGTGCTGCTGCTCGCGCCCTGGCTGCTCGGCGAACGCGTGGAACGGCGCGACCTGTGGTTCATCGGCGCGGTCGCCGCCGGCTTCCTGCTGCTGGTGCTCGGCGCGACACCAGCGGCACGCACCGCGCCCAACCCGGCACTCGGCAACCTGCTCGCGACCGTCGCCGGACTCACCTGGGCGCTTACGCTGATGGGCCTGCGCTGGCTCGCGGTCGCCGGCGGCGAACGGGGCAACGCCGCGCTCAGCGGCGCGCTCGCCGGGAATGTCGTCGCGGCGGTGGTGGCGGCGCCGTTCGCGTTCCCCGTCGCCGGCGCCACGGCGACGGACTGGCTCCTCATCGGGTATCTCGGCGTGTTCCAGATCGCGCTCTCGTACGTGCTGATCAGCGCCGCGATGCCGCGCCTGCCGGCTTTCGAGGTGGCGCTGCTGTTGTTGCTCGAGCCCGTGCTGACGCCCCTCTGGGCCTGGCTCGTACTCGGCGAGCGGACCGGCGCCCCGGCGATTGCGGGCGGCGCCTGCATCGTCGGCGCGACGGCGCTGCGGGTTTGGCAGCAGCGAATGATGCGGAGCAAAGCATGAAGAATTTCATGCGCCGTCACCCGCTGCTCGCCTACGTCGCGCTCGCTTACCTCGTCACCTGGGGCATCGGCGTCGTGCTTCTCGCGGCACGGCGCGACTGGGTCGGTTTCCATGTCGCCGAGCGCTGGGAAGCCGTGGCCGCCTTCGGCCCGCTGCTGGCGGCCTTCGCGGTGGCCGCCGTGGTGGAGGGTGCCGCGGGCGTGCGCGCGCTGCTCGCCTCGATGGCGCGCTGGCGGGTGGGTGCCGTGTGGATCGCCGTAAGCGTGCTCAGTCCGTTCGCGCTGCTCGCCGCCGCGGCGCTCATCGTGCGCTGGACGAGCGGGGCGTGGCCGGATTTCACCGCGCTCGAAACCGGCAGGCTCGCCACTTCCGCAGGCCTCGCCGAGTTCATCGTCATTTCCGGGTTCGTGCAGGGCCTCGGCGAAGAGCCGGGCTGGCGCGGTTTCATGCTGCCGCGCCTGCGCCTGCGGTTCACGCCGCTGCTGGCCACGCTCGTGCTCTTCCCGGTGTGGCTGCTCTGGCACTTGCCGGCCTTTCTCGGCCGGCCGCAGTTCGGTCTCGCGCAGTGGTTCGCCTTTTCGGCCGGCATCCTGTCGGCGGCGATCTGGCTCACGCTCATCTGGGAGCGGACCCGCAGCGTGCTCATGGCCATTCTCTGGCACATGCTCATCAATATCGCGCGCGGTATCGCGCTCGCGGTGTCGATGCCGATGTTCCTCGCCATCAGCACCCTGGTGCTGATTGGCGCCGTCCTGATCGCCGGCTACTGGCTGCTGCGCCGGCCGGCGCCCGGCTGAGCATCCGCAGCACCGCCACCGTCGAGCCAGCGGCTGGTGCGATCGATCAGCCCGGCCATGTCCTTGCCGGTAGCGGGCAACTGCGCCGGCGGCAGATCGAGGTGATTGAGCGGCGTTTCCTGGAGGTACTGGCCGAACACCGGTGCGACGACTTCCAGCGGGTAGTGCGGGATGCGCCGGTTGCGGCGGTGCGCGGCGATGGGGATTTCGGCCTCGATGATGGCCTCGTTGTTGGTGGGGTCCTCGGCCAGCACGCGGCCGCGGGGGTCGACGATGAGCGAGCCGCCGCCGAATTTCGCTGCGTCGCTGTCCGGCGGAAAGGTGATGTTGGACATGGCGGAGTAGAAGTTGTTGAACTGCGCGATCGCCTTTACGTCCGTCGGCGAGAAGAGCGTGGCGGTGCGGAACATGATTTCCACGCCGCGCATCGCGAAGGCCGCGAATACGAAGGGATCGAGCTGCACGGTGCTGACCGCGATGTTGCCGTACTCCGTCTGCAGCACCGGGAACTCCTGCTCGATGCCGTAGCGCGCGCGGTAACGGTCGCGCACGGCCTCGATGGTGGTGGTCGGGATCTCGGTGCCCGGGGTCAGGCGCTTGATGTTGCGGGTCTTCCAGTAGCGTGCAGCCACCCGGCCCTGGCGGTCGAGCACGGCGTTCAGGCTCAGGATGTGCCCGGGCCACTCCTCGTCGCGGGCGTAGCTGCCGAAGATGATGTAGGTGTCGCACTCGCGGGCGATGGCGCCGAGCTGCTCGGTCTCCGGCCCCGGGATGCTGATGGTGAAGCGCAGCTTCTCCTCCCGCGTGCCCTCGGAGTAGCCGGTGAGCGGAAACTCGTTGTAGAGCAGGAAGTCAGGCTTCTTGCCGGTCCGGCAGGCTTGCCGCGCCAGGCGCACCATGGTGTCGAGGTTTGCCTTCAGCCCCGCCTCGATGCTCGGCGCCTGCTGCAGATTGGTGACGCCGTTCTGGATCACCTTCACCACCACCACGTCCTTGGCGAGCGGTTGCGTGGGATAGGTGCCGTCCGGGCGCACCAGCAGCGGCGCCGGGGCCGCTGCCGCGGTCAGCGCGGGTGCCGCAGCGCAGGCGCCGGCGACGGCCAGTGCGAGCAGTGCGGCAGGGCGGGTCGGATTTCTCATGAGCGTCTCCTTCGGCAGCGGCAATGGGTGGCGCCCCCGGGGGCGGGGCAGCTGCGCTACGCAGTGTCTGGCCTGGACCCGCGTCATGTCCAGACCACCCCCGGTCCGTGCGGCGAACTCGCCGCGAAGACGACATGGTGAGATTCCTGAGTTCGTGTGCCGCGAGGTATCGCGAGGTATGGCGGGACGCTTCCTTTAGCGCCGCCGCGGACCCAGCAGCAACCAGAGAACGAGCCCCAGCACCGGCAGCAGCAGGATCAGGACGACCCAGAGCACTTTGCTGCCAGTGGTGGCGCCGCTTTCGAGCGTCTTGACGATGGCCCAGATGTCCAGAACCAGGATGATGAGACCGAGAAGTCCGCTGACTTCGATGCCCATGTCTGCGCTCCCCCCTGAAGACAGGCGACAGCGCCGAGCATAGGGGATTCGCGCGTGACCGGCCACCGTTCAGGAGTAGCGCCCGCCGCGACGTGGCCGTGCTTTAGCCGTGGCGTCCGGCGTCGCGCTCAGCCCTGGCTCGCGTCGACGTCGGCCTGCAGCCGCGCCAGCGCCGCAGCCGGTAGGCGCGTTTCCATCAGGGGAAACAGCGTCCGGTCCTCGAGGCGGATGTGTGCATTGAGCCGCTCGCCGAAGGTGGCGAGCCGCTCCGCCGTGGCTGAATTGTCTGCGGCGAGATCCTGCACGGCTTCGATCATGCTCCGGTGCTCGACCACGAGTTGCGATACGAGGCGCGCGACATCGGCGCCGGCTTCACGCGCGGCGGGAAAGACGATCCGCTCCTCCACGGCGAAGTGAGGCCGAAGATGACGTTCGAGAAATTCGGCGAGCGCCCTGGCCTGCGCTGCCGGGTTGGCCGGCCAGTTGCGATCGGCGACCGCCGCCGGGCGCATGAGTCTCTGCGCCACGATCAGGGCCTCATGATGCTCACGCGCGACGGCGATGAGAGCAGGGTGTCGTCGAGCCAGGACAAACTCCTAGCGATAGAACTCCAGGTAGAAGCGCGCCTTGCCCAGCGGCCTCACCATGTGGGCCACACGAGGTTCGACGACGCCGAAGTTGTCCGGATCCAGGCATATCTCCTCTCGGGGTTCGCGGATGATATAGAGCAGCTTTCCCTCCAGCACGACGATTTTCGCCCATAGGCCCTGCTTGATCGCATGGCTGCCGAGCCACATGTCCGGCACGCTGTCCTGATCGTACACCGGCGTGCGGTTGTAGGGAGCAACGGTATCTGGAATGGATTTCATGGCGATGTGCCTCCACCATGCGGGAACCCCGGCACGTTTTAAAGCATTATAGCAAATAGATCTTATATGACCAGGCGGAGCCGCGGGGCTGGTGTCCGGCTGAACACTCAGGCGATGGGGTTGAAGGCGGTCAACGCGTCGCGCAGCGCCACCGAGCCGAGCCCGTGCAGCGGGAACAGGCTCGCGAACTGGCCCTGCTCGCCGTGCAGCGCGAGATAGTTCAACGCCACCATCTCGACCAGCAGGTTGACGTTGTTCGCCCCCGGGGAGCTCGCCGTCTCGACCGAGCCGTCGGCGCGGAACCAGCCGAGCTGCTGGTGGCGCTCCGGCGGATTGCCGTCGCCGGTGAACAGCGACGGGCGCCCGCCCGGGTTGTAGACCAGGAAGAACGAGGCGGCGGTGGACTGGTTGTCGCTGGTCCACACGCTCTTGCCGCGCGCCGCGGCGGAATTGTCGATCGTGCCGTTGGAGTCGACCGAGCCGTCGCTGAACACGTAGAGCATGAGCGGCACGCCCACCCGCGCCGCGTATTCCAGGCACGCTCCCATGCACACGCCGGCGCGGAAGTCGCGCGTTTCGCCGGTGGAGCGGTCGCCGGTGTGATAATCGAAGCCGCCCATGGTGATGGTGCCGGCGCCGGCGAAGCCGTTGACGACCATCTTCATCACCGCCGCGGTCTTGCGAAACTCGCCGTCACCCGCGTACTCGGCGTCGGAGAAGATGCCGGAGGCTCCCTTGATGTCCGCATCGAGTTCCGGGTTGAGCGCGGACGGGTCGCCGTAGCGGTCGGCCAGCGAGGCTGACTTCACGTAGCCGCAGCGCACCAGGTCCTTGATGACGGCATCGGTGGTCACCTGGGTATCCACCCGGCCGAGCTTGCGGTCGCTGATGCGCTGGATCGACTCCATGACCGCGACCGCATCGTCCTGGCTGAGCAGGCCGACCAGCTTTCCCGTGTCGACCAGGCCGGTGACGTCGCTGGCGCGGTCCACCTTGGTGGGCCGCACGCTCGGGTCGATCATCGACGGCGGCGCGATCGAGTTGCCGCCCGACTCGCTGCTCTGCGAGCCGATCAGCGTCAGCAGCTCGCCGTCCGCCCCGGTACGCCAGATGGCGTACATGGGGTTGTGCGGATTGTTGCCGGTGTCGTTCTCCGAGCGCGCCGGTATCACGGCCCCGTTGATGGCGGCCGCCGTGCCCGCCGACACGCGCGTCATCATGCCGCGCAGGAAGGCGCTGTCGCTGTGAAAGGCAAGCCCGAGCTGGGTGTCGATGAAGGAACTCGTGCCGGTCTGCGGGTTGACGACGGCGGGCGTCATGTCGCCGGGCAGGCCGAGCTTGCTGTAGCCCGCGGTCGAGAGGAAATCCTGCTGGCCGCCCTGCCGGCCCACCAGCACGTTGGAGCCTGCGATGTTGGCGCCGCCGGCGAGGTCGAAGCAGATGAACGGGACCTTGCCGGCGCCGAGTGTGGCAATACCGCACGGGCCGAGCAGTGCCTGCAGGTCGGGGGAGAGGGCGGCGCGGGCCGCCCGGGGATTCGCGAACAGGCTGAAGATGGTGGGACCCAGCACCAGTGCCCCGCCGCCCGCGAATCCCTGGGCGATGAAATCCCGTCGTGTCACCGGCCGCCGGTGATCCGGGTGCCGCAACGGCTCGTTCAGTCCGAATTGCT
>JAKLLP010000480.1 GCA_023150055.1 Gammaproteobacteria bacterium
GGCATCCCTGCGTGGGGTGGGGAGGAGATGGACGACGATATCGCGATCGAGGGGCTGATGCGCGCGGAGCGGTCGGCGGGTGAGGTAGTGCGATTGTCGGGATGAGGCGGGCGTTCAGGCCCATCAGTCAGGGCCGGCGGGTGACACGGGGTAGCCGTCCCAGATGCCGAGCACCAGCTCCGATCGGAAAAACACCCGCCGCGCGTCCGGTGGGCAGAAGGGACAGGCCTCGGCGGTCATGGCGAGAGTCTATGCGATGCGGGGTGGGGCTGGCGCCCCTCCCACGCGCCCGGTAACGTCGCGGCTGACGCCGCTCCTGCGCGGGGGATGCGGGGCGCGGATGTGGATGGGCGACGACGCATCGCATGACGAACTGGCTCCTTTACGCCGCGGCGGTCCTGATCTGGGGCACCACCTGGTATGCCATCGAGTTCCAGCTCGATGTCGTCGGGCCGGAGGTGTCGCTGGCGTACCGGTTCCTCACCGCCTCGGCGCTGCTGTTCGGCTGGTGCGGGGCGAGGAAGCTGCCGCTGCGGTTCGATGCGGCGGGCCACGCCCATTTCCTCGGGATGGGCACGTTCCTCTTCGGGCTGAACTACCTCTGCGCCTACTCGGCGCAGTTCTACATCGCCTCCGCGCTCAACGCGATCGCGTTCACCGCCATCCTCTGGTTCAACATCGCCAACGCCCGTCTCGTGCTCGGCACGCGCATCGGCCGGCGCACGCTGCTCGGTGCGCTGGCGGGGATGGTGGGCACGGTCGTGATCTTCTGGCCGCAGGTGCAGGCGATCAGCTTGTCCGACCGCGTACTCGTCGGCGCGGCGTTCTCGATCGTCGGCGCCCTGTTCGCCTCGTTCGGGAACCTCGCCTCCGCGCTCGCCCAGAAGCGCGGGTTGCCGGTGGTACAGGGCAATGCCTGGAGCATGTTCTACGGCGGACTGCTCACGGCGGGGATCGCGCTCGTCCGCGGCGAGTCCTTCCTGTTCGAGCCGGACACCGCGTACCTGGTCTCGCTGGTGTACCTGACGCTGTTCGGCACCGTATTCGCCTTCGGTGCGTACCTCACCCTGCTCGGCCGGATCGGCGCGGAACGGGCGGGGTACACGGTGGTGATGGTTCCTGTCGTCGCACTGGTCGTCTCGGCGCTTTTCGAGGACCTGCGGCTCAGCCCGGCGATGGGGGTCGGGGTGGCGCTGGCGCTCGCCGGGAATCTGCTGATCCTCCGGCGATGAGGGTCGGTTGTCTGCACAAGCGGGCTGGTCGCGGCTGAAGCCGCTCCTACAGGCTAGCGCTGCCCCTCGCGCAGGGTGCCGCTGAAGCGCCCACGTTGATCGTAAGTGCGCCAGTTGCCGTCGGCGGTGCGCAGCGCCGTGCCGGCGAAGCGGCCCTTCGCGTCGTAGAAGCGCAGCTGATCGGGGCTGCGGCGGTAGGCGGTGCCGGCAAAGCGGCCGGTGGCGTCGTAACGACGCCAGCTGGAGGATTGGTCGTCGTCGGCCGCGGCGGGCAGGGCCGGTATGGCCAGCAGCGCGGCGAGCGCCAGTGCGGCGACTCGCGGGAATGATTGCCTGCTCTTCATCGGGTGGCTCTCCCT
>JAKLLP010000481.1 GCA_023150055.1 Gammaproteobacteria bacterium
GCCGTGCCCGCCAGCAGGCCCGAGGCGAGAAAGGTCAGGTAACTCATGCCGGACACGTCGCCGATGAACCGCCCAAGACCGAAGCCCAGCCCGATCAGGTAGACGAATGGTTCACCGAAGGTAAGAAAAAGCCCTGCCACCATCAGCTTGCGCCATACCAGCAGGTTACGCAGCCAGATCTTGAAGGCTGCCGTTCGCGGCCTCGGCAGCAACATCGCCATCGTCGTCATGTTCCAGATCTCCCGGGCGCCTGCGGCACCCTGCCCGTCATTCACGCAGCTCGTGCCCTGTCAGCCGCAGAAACACGTCTTCGAGCGTCGTCGGTCGATGCATGCAGATCAGCGCCGGTGCGCGCTCCAGCCGTTGCAGCGCGGCGGCCAGGTCGTTCGTGTAGCAGTAGTGAGTCTCCCCGACACGCTCCACCCGTACGGCATCGAGGCCGTCGAAAAGCCCCGCGATCACCGATGCATCGCCTTGTATCTCGAGCACGTTCGACTCGACGTGCCGACGGATCAGCTCCCGCGGCGGACCCTGCGTGATGATCCGACCCTTGTCGATCACCACGATGTCGTCACAGAGTCGCTCGGCCTCGTCCATGTAGTGTGTCGTCAGGAGCAGCGTCTTCCCCTCGTTGCGCAGTTGCCGGAGGCGATTCCAGATCATCCGGCGCACCTGCGGATCGAGCCCAGTCGTGGGCTCATCGAGAACGATGAGTTCCGGGTCGTTGATCAGGGCCCGCGCGATAGTGAGCCGCCGCTTCATACCTCCGGACAGGGCTCGGATACGATCGTCGGCCCGATCAGCGAGCTCCATGAAATCCAGCAGCTCGCGGATGCGCCTGGCCACATCGGCCCCGGCAAGCCCGAAATATCGAGCGTACATTCGCAGGTTCTCTTCCACCGTGAAGTCCGGGTCTGTGTTGTCATTCTGCGGCACGACCCCGATACGCCGGCGGATTTCCCGGACCGCGCGATCGACCGGCAACCCGAACACCGTAAGACTACCCCCGCTGAGAGGCGACTGACCGAGAATCATCCTCAACGTCGTGGTTTTTCCAGCGCCATTAGGGCCCAGCAGCCCGAAGCAGCCACCGCGCGGGATCTCCAGATCGATACCGCACACTGCCGGCCGCCCGCCGAAGTCCTTGCGCAGATCACGCGCCACCACGACCAGGTCGGCGACCGGCACCACGCTGCCCTTTTCATCGCTGTGCTGCCGCTTGTTTTCCTGCATCGGCATCGATCCTCTGGTCTGCGCCGGCGCGAGCGGCGGATTCCCCCCCCCAGGGGCCTGTCGGGGGTTACGGCACTCCGCCGCTGAACGCCGGTCCAATATGGCGGATGTAACGAACATGTCCAAGTCCAAACAGCGAGTTTCGACGAATTACCCTGCATAAATGAGCATTGAAATGGAGAATCCAGGCCCCATAACGGCGTATGAAGGGCGACAGGCGAGGCGACCATCTTGACAGGCGAGCACAAGGACGACCCACCGATGCGCAACCCACGGGACACCGAAATGGAAAACCGCCAAGAGAACACGGCGAGCAACCAGCCTGCCAAGGAGCTGGTACCGGAGGATGT
>JAKLLP010000482.1 GCA_023150055.1 Gammaproteobacteria bacterium
GCGCTGACCGCAATCAGCGCGCCAGTCTCACGCCGGCTGGCCGCCCCGCCAATGGGCGAAAAACTTTTTTTGCGGTGGCGCGGAATGGGGACTCAGGATGAGAACCTCAGGTTCGAGCGCTCAAGTTACGATCCATTCTTCGCACGCCGGAATTCCCGGCGATCATTATGACGTCCGCCGGACGTTGGGCGAAAATCCCCACCGATACAACACCCGGTATCTGGTTGAGCCGCGTTTCCATTTCCGGGGGATTGGTAATCACCAGGTTATGGACATCGAGGATGGCGTTGCCGTTGTCGGTAAGGAAATCCTTGCGCAGGATCGGTTGGCCCCGCGACCGCACCAGTTGTCGGGATACGTAAGCCTGGGCCATCGGTATGATCTCGACCGGCAGAGGGAAACGGCCCAGGACGGCTACCCACTTGCTGTCGTCGATGATACAGACAAACCGACGTGCCGCAGCTGCCAGGACCTTCTCCCGGGTGAGTGCCCCGCCGCCACCCTTGATGAGGTGGAAGTGCTTGTTGGCCTCGTCTGCCCCATCGATGTAGAGGTCGAGGTCACCGGTGGGTGGAAGGTCGCTCACCTCGAATCCGGCGGCCCGCAGGCGTTCTTCGGTTGCCCTTGAACTCGCGACGATGTGGCTGATCCGGTCACGGAGGGGAGCGATCTCATCGATCAAGAAGTTGACCGTCGAGCCGGTGCCGACGCCGAGCCGAATGCCGGGCTCGATAAATTCAGCCACTGCCCGGGCAACCCGTCGCTTCTTTTCCGCCTGGTCCATGCGCGGCTCCGTCGCTGCGCCACTGAAACCCTGTCCCCTCGCGCATTATAGCCATGTGTAACGAGCCATTCCGGGCCGCCATCTCATTTTGGTGGGCTACCAGTGCGACGAGGATCCATCGCGCCTCGCGGGGCAGGTCTTCCGCTCAGTACTGCGCCTCGTCGGGAGAGCCTGTGGCGGGGCGCTGACTGCGAACATCCCGTGCCCTGCGCGCAAGCGTGACCGGGCGCTCACTGTGTCATGCGCGTCGAGTCTGCAGACAGGTCGTGTCGGCTGCCCCCCTGCCGGCGTCCTGCCCACCAGTCGCGCCGGCTCGGCTGCACTCCGCTCCTGCTGCATGCCACGCCACGACCTGGTCTGACCTGGAAGGGCCGGCGCAGAGACTTTTCCGTTCGTCGCACGGGGGCAGCGTCGAATCAAGTGCGACGCTTGCCGTGGCCGGCTGCAGGGGAATTGTCCAGAGGGGCTGGTGGAGGGCAGGCATCCCCGCTGGTGCGGGGCGCGGCGGGGTACCCGGCCTGCATGCTGCGTGCTCTGCCCTCCGTGGTTGCCTGGACCGGTCGAGGGTCAGCCACATCGGGTGCGCTGCTCCGCGCCGAGAGCGTGTACCCGCTTTCATTGATCTGTGCGGCAGCCAAAAAAAATGTGCCCGCCAGAGGCGGGCACATTCTTTGTCTCACTTCCTTTTCGGGAAGCCGCGGGAACCGTTGCCG
>JAKLLP010000483.1 GCA_023150055.1 Gammaproteobacteria bacterium
TCAATGTGCAGTTCCGCTCCCGGAACCTGCGCGGCCACGTAACGCGCGATGTCGACTGGCACGTTGGCATCCTGCTGTCCGTGCCACACCCGCACCGGCACCTTGACCTGCGACAGCTCGAACCCCAGTGGGCGGCCGTACAGGCCCATCTCGTGGACGAAGATGCCCATGCCCTGACGGAGTGCGTCGCGGGCCGGAGGGCCGAAGGACAACTCGCGCATCTCGCGGCGCTCCAGGAGGCGGCGGTCCGCCTCGGGCCTCCGTTTGATCTGGCGCTGCAAGGTGGCGCTGTCCGGGTCGCCTAGCGCCCGCTGGGCGCGCTCCATCATCGCCACTGCCAGGCGCGGCAGATGCCGCATCAGCCAGAAAGTCAGCCGGACGGATGACGACATCTTGGCGATCAGCTCCCGTGGTGCCGGGACCATCCCGCAGATCATGACCACCCGCTCGATCCGGTCGGCGAGGCGGTAGCCGCACGCCAGGGCATAGCCGCCGCCGCCGGACATGCCGGCGACGCTCACTCGGGTCAGCCCCAGATGGTCGAGCAGCTCCCGAACATCGTCGACGTGGTTGAGGAACGTGAGGTCGGGGCGCGGATCGGAATGTCCGTACCCGGGGCGATCGGTGACGATCAGGCGGACCCCCGTCGCGCGTGCGGCGTCGTCGAACCAATACGCCTGGGACCGCCCGGTCCCGGTGCCGGTGAGCAGCAGGAGCGGCTTACCGTGCGGGTCGCCGACTTCCGCGTAGGCCAGCCGGCGCCCGTCGCGCAGCGTCAAGGACCCAAGGGACTGGCTGGCGTTGGTGTCGTTCATCGGTTCTCGTCCTTGTGCGCGACCCCGTCGCGCATGATCAGGGAGAGATTCCGACCCTGCGCGCCCAACAGCTCGATGTCGGTCAGCGGATTGCCCCGGACGGCGATCAGGTCGGCCCGGGCGCCGACCCGGATGCAGCCGATCTCGCCGGTCCGACCGAGAATCTCGGCGTTCATCGAGGTGGCCTGCCGGAGGATCTCGAGGGGCGTGAAGACGTCCTTGCGCAAGGTGAACTCGGTGCCGTGACGGGTGTGCTGGGGGCCGAGCAAATCGGTGCCAAATCCGATCTTGCAGCCGGCGGCCTTCATTCGCTCCATGCCGACCTGCGCGTGACCGATCACCTCGCCGATCTTTCGGACGCTCGCCGCTGGCAGGCCGTATGCCGCGCCATCCTCATGAAGCGCGTAGATCACCGCCATGGTCGGCACCAGGTAGGCCCCTCGCTCGGCCACGTAGCGCGCGGTGGCGTCGTCGATGAGCGTGCCGTGCTCGATGGTGCGAACGCCCAGCCGGACACTCCGTTCAATGGCGGCGGCCGGGTGACAGTGCGCCGCGACGTACCGGCCGTGGCGGTTCACCTCGTCGCAGATCGTGCGGATCTCGTCCTCGG
>JAKLLP010000484.1 GCA_023150055.1 Gammaproteobacteria bacterium
AGCGGGAATTTCCTCGAGTCAGTCAAGGCCCAGTACGAACAACTGCCGTATCCGCCGCGCGAGCCGGAGCTGGAAAAGCGCCGGCTGATCCACAAGATCGGCGATAACCTGATCATCCTCAACCATCATTGTTACGGCGGCAGCCGGGACTTCAGTCGGGGTTTCAGGGCACTGGTGGCCGGTGGCGGCACCGGCGACAGCACCATCTACCTGGCCGAACAGCTGCGCGAGCTGGGCGGCGAGGTGGTGTACCTGGATATGTCGGCCGCATCGATGGCGATCGCGCGCGAACGGGCGCGCATCCGGGACCTGGGAAACATCCACTGGCGGCTGGCCTCGCTTCTCGACCTGCCATCGCTGAACCTCGGGCAGTTCGATTACATCAACTGCACCGGCGTGCTGCACCATCTCGAGTCCCCCGAGGCGGGACTGCGCGTTCTGAAGGGCGCACTCAAACCCGATGGCGTCATCCTCCTGATGCTCTACGGCAAGTACGGCCGCCGGTCCGTTTACGACATGCAGGCGCTGCTGCGCGCTTACTTGCCCCCTGATCTCGGCATCGGGGACAAGATCAGGCTGACGCGGGAGCTGCTCGCGACGCTCCCGGGCACGAACAGCTTCGTCAGGGACCTCGACACCTGGAGCCTGGAGATATCACCGCAGGGATTTGGCGACTCCGGCCTCTACGACCTGCTGCTGCACAGCCAGGATCGCTGCTTCGATGTGCCGGAAATCCACTCGCTCGCCGCTTCCGCAGAGCTCGATCTGTTGAACTTCGTCGACCGGGCTGATGCCTATGACCCGCGAACGCTGCTGCCCGCCGCTGCGCTGCCAGCGCGATTCGCAAGGATGGCGTTGCGTGATCGCCAGGCCATGGCCGAGCTGATCGTCGGTGACCTCGCGGCCCATGAGTTCTATCTCGGCCGCCGGGACGTGCACCGCGCAGCCGGTCTCCACGATGAGGACAATACCCTGGTGCTCATGGGGCGCATGCACGGCCAGCATGCGGCCATCGCGAATGGCCTGACTCCCGGCAGAACGATCACCTTCGAGGGCCGCAGCGGCAAGCTGACGATTACCGGCACGCCGGTGAACCGGCAGTTGTTCGCCTGCATGGACGCTCGCACACCGCTCGGCAAAGTCTTCAAGACCATCCTCAGGAACTGTCCCGGCATCGACCGCGCCGCTATCAGGCAGGAACTTGCCGATCTCTACGCCAGAATGCACGGTCATGGGCACCTGTTCCTGCTGAAAAAAGGCAGTTACGGCACCAGGGTTCCCGATTACTCGCGACTGCAGCCATTCTGAGCGCGGCACCGGCCGGGCCTCCTAGCCCGCACTATTCACGAAGGCGGCATCGAGCGCAGCCAGATCA
>JAKLLP010000485.1 GCA_023150055.1 Gammaproteobacteria bacterium
TCGCGGTGTAATTCGACAGGGACGGTTCCCTTCAGGGCGGCGTCAGGCCGGCCGGGAGTCTACGTTCAACCTGTGTGCTCGACGGGGAAGCTTACGGTCACGGCGTTACTAGTCACGGTTGACGTTATTAACGGATATCGTTAGTATTTTGCCCGTGATCAGGAGTTTCGGCGACAAGGAAGCTGAGGCCATCTGGAATGGACGGTTTTCGCGCCGACTGCCCAATGACATCCAGAAGCTGGCTCGCCGGAAACTGCGCATGCTCGATGCGGCCATAGAGTTGCAGGTGCTGACGGCGCCACCCGGCAATAGGCTGGAAGCCCTGAAAGGCGCTCGCCGTGGCCAGTGGAGCATCCGCATCAATGACCAGTGGCGGATCTGCTTCCGCTGGGAGAATGGTGATGCGCACGAGGTCGAGATTGTTGACTACCACTGAGGAATGGCCATGAGGACAAAGCGCTTGCCGAACGTGCACCCCGGAGAGGTCCTCCGGGAGGAGTTCCTGGAGCCTCTGGGACTGACCTCCTATCGTCTCGCCAAGGAGCTGCACGTGACGCAGCCCCGGGTCAATGACCTGGTGCTGGAGAAGCGGGGTATTACCGCGGATATGGCTCTGCGCCTTGGAGCCTATTTCGGGACAGGCCCGGAGTTCTGGATGAACCTGCAGCAGCGCTATGAGCTGGAGGAGGCCCAGCGAGCGGCGGGTGCCAGTGTCCGGCGGATCCGGCCAAGGCAGAACGCGGCGGCCGCTCAAACTGCCAGGCTATAGATCCGTCCACCATGCGCAAACGGTACCGGTGCGGGCGTTTCGGTCTTTTTCGGAAAAGCGATGCTACGCGCTCGCACGTGTTGTTCGGCGATCGGGCGGTGTTTCAGCGGGTAGCCTCGACACAAACGAGGCAGCTGGAGGAGTGGGTTTGGCCCGGGGCGAACCTGCCAACGGGAATAGTGTGTTCAAAGCCCATGGTGCCGGCAGTGTAGCCCCCCGCCGCGAAGCCGGCGCCCCGCGGTAGCAGCGGCCGAACGGTTGAGCCGCCTGTTGCGCTGCGCGAAATGCCGGCGTGAGGGTGGGATTCTCGCGCTGCGGGATGCCTTTGGCGCAGCCGTCCCCGGCGCGCTCCACGTTCGGGCACGCCAGGTGTCCTCAACCGAGATCGAGCGCCCCCTGCCCCGGCGGGCCGCGGGCGCGGTGGGCCGTGGCGGCGTCAGCCGGCGTAGCCCTCCTCCGCTTGATTTGTTCCAGGTGAGCCAGAATCCTCCCGATGACTTGCGGGTCTTCGATACTGGCAATGATCCGCACCTTCCCCCCGCAGCGCTCGCACCGG
>JAKLLP010000486.1 GCA_023150055.1 Gammaproteobacteria bacterium
GTGCCGTGCGCGAGCGCGTGAGCGCGCCCGGTGCGCGCCGCCGCCTGTGGGAAGAGCTGCTCGGCGGCGCAGCCGCCCGCCATGTTCTCGCCGGCGACGAGCACGCCGCCGATGCGCTGACACGGAACCTGCTCGACCTCGCCGCAGGCGAGACCCGCGCGGGCTGCGCATGGCTCGTCGGCGCGGGGCCGGGCGATCCGGAGCTTATCTCCGTGCGCGGGCTGCAGGTCCTGCGTGAAGCCGATGTCGTCCTGCACGACCGGCTGGTCAGCCCCGAACTGCTGCGCGCGGCGCGACGCGAGGCCGACATCATCTGCGTCGGCAAGCAGGGCGGCGGCCCTTCTACCCCGCAGGAGGAGATCAACCGCATCCTGGTCGAGCGCGTTCAGCGCGGGCAGCGCGTCTGCCGGCTGAAGGGCGGCGATCCTTTCATCTTCGGGCGCGGCGGCGAAGAGGCGCTGGCGCTGGCGGCCGCCGGCCTGAATTTCGAAATCGTGCCCGGCATCACCGCGGCAAGCGGCTGCGCCGCCCGTGCCGGCATCCCCCTCACCCATCGTGGCCTCTCCGCCGCGGTCACGCTGGTCAGTGCGCAAGCGGCTGCCGGAAGCCCCGGCCCGGACTGGGCGCATCTCGCCGCTGGCGCCGGCACCCTCGCGATCTACATGGGCGCCGGCCAGGTCGGGACCATCGTGGAGAACCTGCTGCGCCACGGCCGGCCGGCCGACACGCCGGCGGCGCTCATCACGAGCGGCACGATGGACGGCGAGCGGATCGTGGCCGGCTCGCTCGCGGATATCGGCGCACGCAGCGGCGCGCGGGATGAATCCGCGCCCGGAATCCTGATCATCGGCGCGACGGTCGCGCTCGGCGATGCACTCGGCGCTAAGCCCGGCATCGGGCCAGAGCGCGGCGCCGCGGAGCGGCTGCGCGACCCGATACTGTCACCACCGTTCATCCGTGCCGGATAATGGCCAGCGCCTGTTTCATACTATGGGGATCGCTGCGTTGGCGTCACGACCCAGTGACGCCATAGTGCGAACAGGTCCTGGTGTCCTGTCCCACAAATACGTTGACGGCCTGCAATGGACGGACCGCCGGGAGGCGGGAGTCTGCGCCCAAAGCGAGCATCGATGAACGAGGGCGGGAGCGACGGTGCAGCCCCCCGCCGCAAGGGCAGTCATTGCTGGCAAGTTG
>JAKLLP010000487.1 GCA_023150055.1 Gammaproteobacteria bacterium
CCTCAGCTCCAGCCTCCAGTCGGCACTGAAGTGCCTCCCACAGGGTGCTGGCACGTGTAGGAGGAAATCAGTCCCGACGGCTTCGGCTCACGTGAGCCCGTAGATCCGCATCACGTTGTCGCGCATGAGCTTGCGGCGCACTTCCGGCTTGAACCCGAGTTCGTCGATGTCTTCCACCGTGCGTTTGAAGGGCAGCACGGGGAAATCCGTGCCGAAGATCACCTTGTCCTGGCCGAAGGAGTTGATGTACCGGCGGAAGCTCTCCGGCCAGTACTTCGGCCGGTGCGCGTCGCAGCCGATGTAAACGTTCTTGTGTTTCCAGGCCATGGCGATCATCTCGTCGGTCCAGGGGATGCCGACGTGGATGCCGACGAGTTTCAGTTCCTGGAAGTCGCAGGCCACGCCGTCGAGCGCTATCGGCCGGCCGACGCTGCGGCAGGGGTAATCCGGGGCGTAGATCATCGATTGGCCGACCTGCATCTGGATCGGCACGTCGAGTTCCACGCACTTGGCGTAGAACGGGTAGTACTTCGCGTGGTCGGGCGCGAGTTCGAACCAGTGCGGATACAGGTGCGCACCGACGAAGCCGTCGTTCCTCACCGCCGACTCGAATTCGCGCACGCCTGCCATGCCGGTGAACGGATCGATGCCGGCGAGCCCCTTGAAGCGCTCCGGGTATTTCGCGCAGGCGCGCGCCACCACGTCGTAGGGCATGTGATAGCAGCCCGGCAGCCCGGGGCGCCCGGAGCGGGCGGCAATCAGGAAGGCGATCCCGATGCCCGCCTCGTCGAGCATGTCGATCATCTGCTCGAGACTGATCGGGTTGGACACCAGGCCGCGATCGGCCTTCATCTTGCCGGAGAAGAAATCCGCACCCCAGCCGGGCCGCTTCGACAGCGCCTCTTCGGTCCAGATGTTGACGACGGCGTCGATGGCTTTGTAGTCGGCGGTGCTGCTGCTCATGAGTGGTTTCCTGCTGTCCGATTGATCGTCGTTCCGCGCCGGGCCCGGGCCGCGCGGAAGGCGGCTGAACATAGCAGAAAAGCCCACGCGATGGCATTGAGCCGCAGCGCTGCGATATAGTGGCCGCTGTCTGAGGGGTGGCTTCTTCGAGCCTG
>JAKLLP010000488.1 GCA_023150055.1 Gammaproteobacteria bacterium
TCCCATTGGTCGGCGTCCACTGCCCGAACTCCGAACGGCGGGATGTGCCAGCCCACAGCAAGGTGACTGCGTGCCGAGCGTGGAAGGAGAGGAGATCACCCGGGCCGCAAGGCAAAGGGCTGCGCCGTGGGACACGTCGCGGTCCGGGAACGGGGCCAAAGGACCGTGGACTGCCCCAGCCCGCAAACCTTCACCTTGCTTCCAAGTCGCGTTGCTGTGCCGTGCACCGTGAGGACACGGCGCGGTCCCTCGCGACGACCTGCCCGTCCTGATTCATGGTCCGTGTGCACTGCTGGACGGAACAGGGGTCTCTCCAAGAACCTTTGCTTTTCTTTGGTAGGGCGATCGCTCCGCCGAGCGCCGCATTGGCCCCCCTCCCCACTCTCGGCGCCCGACGGAGCGGGCGCCCTACCTGCCCGTCCTGGTTCATCGTCCGTGTGCAGTTGTAAAAGGAACCGAGGGCTTCCAATGAACCAAGCCCACTGGACCTCATCGATCGGCGTCCACTGCCCGAACTCCGGACCGCGGGCTGTCCCAGCCCGCAGCAAGGTGACCGCGCGCCGAGCGTGGAAGGAGAAGAGATCACCCGGGCAGGAAGGCAAAGTGCTGCGCCGCGGGACGCGTCGCGGTCCGGGAACGGGGGCCAAAGGACCGCGGGCTAGCCCAGCCCGTAACCCTTCGCCTTGCTTCCAAGGCACCTTGCTGCGCCGTGAGGACACGGCGCGGTCCGTCGCGATGACCTGCCCGTCCGGGTTCATCATCGGTGTGCCGTTCTGAAAGGAACGGGCGGGTTCCCATGAAGACGATGGTTTTGCGGCAAAGAAGCGCCACTTCCCCGTTGGCAACGGCGGGGCGGTTCTGGAATCAATCCCGCATGTCCGACCGCGTAAAGTACGTGCTGGAGGAGTCCCGGCTTCCGAGGACCTGGTACAACATTCAAGCTGATCTGCCGCAGCCCCTGCCTCCGGTGCTGCATCCCGGAACCAAGAAACCGATTGGTCCGGACGACCTGGCGCCGCTCTTTCCCGAGGCGTTGATCCGGCAGGAGGTCAGTTTGGAGCGGGAGATCGAGATTCCGGAAGAGGTGCGGGACATTTATCGGCAATGGCGGCCGA
>JAKLLP010000489.1 GCA_023150055.1 Gammaproteobacteria bacterium
GTCGAGCTTGGTGAGGTCCGCCGAGGCCGCCGCTTCGTCGGGCAGCACGCCCTCGCCGCTCAGCCCGAGGATCGCCAACACGAGCGCGCCGATCAGGAACGCCGGCACCGACGTCCAGACCTGGGCCCGGATGTGGGTGTAGAGGTCGGCGCCCGCGAGCTGGGAGGCCAGGACGGTGGTCTCCGAGAGGGGAGAGACCTTGTCGCCGAGGTACGAGCCCGAGATCACGGCGCCCGCGGTGATCGCCGGGGAGACGCCGAGCAGCGACGCGATCCCGACCAGGCCCACCCCGACCGTGCCCGCCGTCGTCCACGAGCTCCCGATGCTCAGCGAGGTGAGCGCGCAGATCACCGCCGTCGAGACGTAGTAGAAGTCCGGGTCGATCCAGCGGATCCCGTAGGAGACGAGCGTCGGGATCGTGCCGGAGAGGTTCCAGGTGCCGATCAGGGCGCCGACCGCGAGCAGGATGAAGATCGCGCTCGTCACCGAGCCGACCGCCCGCTTGATCGCGTCCTCGACCTCGCCCCAGGTGTGGCCGTTGCGCAGGACGATGACGCCGGTCGCCATCGCGCACACGACGAGCGCAGCCGGGATCGGCCCGCCGAGCGCGTCGAGCCCGTAGAGCGACAGGCCGCCGGCGATCAGCGCCACCAGCAGCGCCAGCGGGGCGATCGCGTCTACGTAGGAGGGCGGGCGGATCGGCCGCGTGTGCTCAGGGGTGTCGCTCACCGGCTCCTCGACGATCGCCGGGGGGGGGCCGCGGCGGCGACACGATGGCACCCCACCGGTCCGGCGGCAAGGCGCCGGGTCAGGGTCCGGCGAGCAGCGCCGTGCCGAGCAGGACCAGGAGGCCGAGCAGCAGCGCGCACGCCACCGGCCAGGTCCCGAGCCGGGCCTCGACCGCGTCGGCGGCGGCGACGATGCGCCGGATCACGCGCTGCTCCCCGGTGCCATCTCAGGCTCCCCGCCCGATCCGGAGCAGGCTCGCGAGCGGGGGCATCCGGACGGCGAAGGCGG
>JAKLLP010000048.1:0-260 GCA_023150055.1 Gammaproteobacteria bacterium
CCTCGGGCTACCGTCCGGGAAACGCAGGCTCGAGGAGCTGCAGGCGGCCGCCGCCGCCGGCCAGGTGATCCTCGCGCATGCCTACCAGGAGCTGCTGAGCCCGCATGAGCTGAAGGTGGCGCAGGTGTTGCTGACACCTGAAGACACCGAGAGTCGCCGGCGTTATCTCAATGCCCGCAGCACGCTGCAGACTTTGCTCGACCTCGGCGTGGTGCCGGTCATCTACGAGAACGACACGGTGGCCACCGCGGAGATCCGCT
>JAKLLP010000048.1:270-10459 GCA_023150055.1 Gammaproteobacteria bacterium
CAACGATCGGCTGGGCGCGCGAGTCGCCGAGATGGTCAGTGCCGACTGCCTGGTGCTGCTCTCCGACGTGGAGGGGCTGTACGATGCGGATCCGACGCGGAATGATTCGGCAAGACTCATTCCGGAGGTGCGCGAGA
Organism: Gammaproteobacteria bacterium; assembly: GCA_023150055.1. Classification (GTDB taxonomy): domain Bacteria; phylum Pseudomonadota; class Gammaproteobacteria; order Steroidobacterales; genus QUBU01. The sequence goes on from JAKLLP010000048.1 coordinate 408, forward strand.
TAACCCCGGCCATCGAAGCGCTGGCGGGCGAATCGGGCACCGAGTTCGGGTCCGGCGGAATGATTACCAAGATGATCGCCGCGCGCATTGCGCTTGCCGCCGGCTGCGCGACAGTCATCGCGAGCGGCAGGCGACTGCGCCCGCTCGCCGCGATCGAGTCGGCAAAACCCTGCACCTGGTTCATACCGGGCGGCACGCCGCTGCTCGCGCGGAAGAAGTGGATCGCCGGCACGCTCAAGCCGCGGGGCGATATCACCATCGACGACGGCGCGGAGAAGGCACTGCTCGCCGGCCGCAGCCTGCTGCCGGTGGGTGTGGTCGCCGTGGCCGGAAACTTCGGCCGTGGCGATGCGGTGACGGTGCGCAACGGCGCCGGGCGCGACGTCGCCCGCGGGCTGGTGGCCTACGGCAGTGACGAGGCGCGGCGCATCCGGGGGCGGCGCAGCGAGGACATCGAGCAACTGCTCGGTTATCGTGGCCGCGACGAGATGATTCATCGCGACAACCTCGTGCTGTTGAACGGGTGAGCCAATGACGGCAATCAGCAAGGAAGACGACACGGTCGCGCAGCTCATGCGCGGCCTTGGACAGAAGGCGCGTGCTGCGGCCCGGTTGCTGGCGCGGGCGAGCAGCGCCGGCAAGGACCGGGCGCTGCGTTCGGCCGCGGCCGCGATTCGCGCGAGCGGCGCGGAGATCATGGCGGCGAATGCGAAGGACATGGAGTCCGCACGCGAGCGCGACCTTTCGAAGTCGTTGCTCGACCGGCTCTACCTCGACGCCGGGCGGGTCGAAGGCATGGCACGCAGCATCGATGAGGTGGTCGCGCTGCCCGACCCGGTCGGCCAGGTGATGGCGGAGTGGTCCCGGCCGAATGGCCTGGTGATCCAGCGCGTGCGCGTGCCGCTCGGGGTGATCGGCATCATCTACGAGAGCCGCCCGAACGTGACGGCGGATGCCGGCGCCCTCTGCCTGAAGTCCGGCAACGCCGTCATCCTGCGGGGTGGCTCAGAGAGTTTCCATTCCAGCCGGGCGATTCATGGCTGCCTGCAGCGGGGGCTGCGCGAGGCGGGCCTGCCCGAGGACGCCATACAGATGGTGCCGACCACGGACCGCGCGGCGGTCGGTTATCTCTTGTCCGGCATGCAGGAGTTCGTCGACGTGGTCGTGCCCCGCGGGGGGCGCAGCCTCATCGAGCGCGTGCTCAAGGACGCGCGCGTGCCGGTGATCGGCCATCTCGAGGGCATCTGCCACACCTATGTGCACCGTTCGGCCGACATCGACATGGCGAGGAACGTGACGCTCAACGCGAAGATGCGTCGCACCGGGATCTGCGGCGCTACCGAGACGCTGCTCATCGATCGCGACTGCCTCCCTACGCACTATCGGCCGATCGCCGATGCGCTCGCTGCCGCCGGCTGCGAGCTGCGCGGGGATGCCGAGATCTGCGCGCTCGACCCGCGCGCGCGGCCTGCCACGGAGGCGGACTGGCACACCGAGTACCTCGACGCAATCATGTCCGTGCGCGTCGTCTCCGGTGTCGAAGAGGCGATCGAGCACATCACGCGTTACGGCTCCGGGCATACCGAGTGCATCGTGGCCAAGGACGCGGCGGCAGTGCGGCGTTTCTTCAACGACCTCGACAGCGCCATCCTCATGCACAACGCTTCGACGCAGTTCGCCGACGGCGGGGAGTTCGGCATGGGTGCCGAGATCGGCATCGCCACCGGGCGCATCCATGCCCGTGGGCCGGTCGGCGCGGAACAGCTGACGAGTTTCAAGTATCTCGTGAGGGGTGCAGGCCAGGTTCGGGCTTGAGCAGTCCTGGTTCCCCGTAAATGCAGGGGCAGGGGCGGGCTCCGGCCCTGACGAGCGCAGCCCTCAGTCGTCGAATTCCGGCGGTGGCGGACCCGGGGGCTCGGATGCCCCGGGCGGAAGCGGCTTCGGCATCATGGTCCAGCAGAACAGATAGACCAGGATGGCCGGCAGGAGCCAGGACACCAGCAGGAAAACCATGAAAAACACCCGCGTGACCAGCGGATCACACCGCAGCCACTCGGCAAAGCCGGCGCACACGCCGGCGATGATCCTGTTGTGGGAACGCCGCAGGCGGCGTGGCTGGTAGCTCGTCTCCATAATCGGTTCGTCATGCCGGACAGCGCACGGCATACGCGGTGATGATGCCAGCCTGCGCTCGCCGGGTCACGCCGTGTCTTTCCGCGACCGCCCGGCTGTGTGCGGGCTGTGGAAAAAAAGGCTCTTCGCTCATCGGCGGAGATGCCGGCCTGTGACTGACGCGCTGCTGGCGGTCAGCGCGACTGGTGGACCGCCCTTGCGGCGGGAGGTCTCCGCTGTCGCTCCCGCCCTCGTTCATCGATACTCGCTTGGTTTGGAGATTTCTGCCTCCGAGCGGCGCGGAGAGCCTTGACAGCCATGACCGCCCTTGCGGCGGGACGTCCGCGCCGTCGCTCCCCGATACTCGCTTTGGGCGCGGACGCCCGCCTCCGGGCGGTCCTTACCCGTCAGCGACACCGGGAAGTATTGGCAGGGTGCCGTTCTGGAAGGTGGCGCCGAGCTGTGGCATCCCTGCCGCCGCCAGCCCACGCAGTAGCGCGCCAGTCTCACATCGGCTGGCTTCATTCTCCCGCGTCGCCGAAGTCAGTGCTTTCCGCCCTGCGACCAGTCGGGGAAGGGCGGCAGGCGGGCCAGCAGGACCGCGGCCAGCACGACCAGCACGGCGTGGGTGTAGAGGATCGCCGAATAGCCGCCCGTCACTTCCACCGCCTGCGCCGTGAGCAGCGGGCCGACGCCGGCGCCGAGCGAGTAGGCGCTGTAGTAAAAGGCGTAGATGCTGCTGAAGAACCGCAACCCGAAATAGCGGCTGGTGAGGTAGGCGGTGACATCAACCTCCGCGCCGGCCGCCAGGCCGGTCAGGATCCCCGCGAGAAACGCGAGCGGTCCGCTCGCGCCGGCGGCCAGCAGCACGATCGCCACCACCGGGCCGAGCAGGAAGGCGATCGCGACCCGCGGCGCGAAGAAGCGGTCCATGAGCCAGCCCGCGGCCAGCCGGCCGAACACCAGCGCCACGGCGAGCACGGACAGCGCCGTGGCCGCCCGCATCGGCGTGACGCCGCGGCTGGTGAGCAGCGGGACGAGGTGGACCTGGACGCTGGTGATCGCGGTGCCGATCAGGAGGAAGGCCGCGAGCATCAGCCAGAAGGAGTGCGTGCCGAGTGCCGCGCGAACCGTGAGGCCGGCCAGCGCGACGCGCGCCTGCTGCCCGTTCGGCTCATGTTCAGCACCGTCGGGCAGGAGGCCCATCGACTGGGGCGTGTCGCGGACCACGAGGGCGATGATGACCGTCGGCACCAGCGCGATTACCGCGGCGATGATCAGGTAGGCCTCGCGCCAGCCGTAGGTGTCGATACTCCACTGTGCCAGCAGCGGCCAGAGAAAACCGCCGAAGCCGAGGCCGGCGAGCGTGATGCCGAGTGCGAGGCCCCTGCGCCGGTTGAACCAGACCGAGATCACCCGCGTAAAGGCGACGTGCGTGGTGCCGAGGCCGAGGACCGCGAGCACGGCATAACGCAGGTAGAAGGCCGGCAGCGACGCGCTCTGCAGCGAGAACGAGGCGATCACCGCCGCCTCCAGCAGCAGTCCGACGAGGATCATGCGTCTCGCGCCGACGCGGTCGACGAGGGCGCCGAAGAAGGGTGCCGCGATGGTGACGGTCAGCGTGGTCACGAACAGGGCGAAAAAGACTTCCGGCGGGCTCCAGCCGAACTCCGCGCGCAGCGGCGCGAGGAAGATCGAGAAAGTCGCCGTGATGACACTCGCCAGCCCGCAGGCGAGCCCCACCGCGCAGGCGAGCGCCACGTACCAACCATAGAAAGTCTTTTTCATTGCGTGCGATTCCGCGTGAGGAGCCTCATAACCGGGTGGTTTTTTCCTGAAGGGTCCGCGGCTGCGCCACTGTACCGCGGGGTTCTGCGCAGATCACGTGGCGGTTTGCCGCGCCTGGTTTCAGCCGAGCGCCGGCACCACGCGTGTGCCGATCATCTCGATCGCCGCGGCCTGGTCCCGGTGCAGCTTGAGCGCGATATCGGTGAGCCCCGCGGCGCGGAAGTCCTTCAGGCGGGCGATATGGCGCTCTGCGCTGTCTGGGCCGCCGCTGCAGGTCAGGTGATCGACGAGTTTTGTCAGGATCGTTTCCGGGACGCCCTCGATCACCGGGGTGCGCCGCTTGTAGGCGCGGAAGAATGCCGGGAGGTGCGCCTGCACGATGGCGCACTCCTCCTCGTCCAGGAACGAGGCGAGGTAGGAGGGCTCGAGCATGCCGCGCAGCGCGAGCTGCTCGCGCGCCTCGTCGACGGACGCCTGTGCATTGGACTTGACGTGCCAGGCGACCAGCGCGCTCAGCCTGAGGTCGGCGCGCGAGCGGCCCGCGGCGGCGAGACCCGCGTCGACCCGCCCCAGCGCTGCGTGCAGGGTGGCCGGGGTGATGTCGCCGAACATGATGGCGTCGGCGAGGCGCGTGGCCATCGCCAGCATCTGCGGCTTGTTGGCGCCGATCCAGATCGTCGGCGGGCAGGCCGTGGCCCAAGCCGGGCGGTAATTGAACACGCGGAAGATCCGCCCCTGGTAGTTGAGTGCAGTATCGGGCCGTGTGCCCTTCAGGATTTCCACGCACTCGCGCACGTGCCCGACCATGCGCACCGGGTCGATGCCCATGGCGGCCGGCACACCGGTCGGCCCGCCGACGAGGATCTGCGCGCGGCCACCGCTGAGTTCGGCCAGCCCGAGGATCGCTTTGGACATCTTCAGCGGGTGCAGTTCCCAGGGGGTCATCACCAGCGGGCCCATGAGGATGCGCGAGGAGGCGAGCGCCAGCGGCGCGAGCGTCATGAACGGATCGCGCGAGGAGGGATAGTTCGAGGCCCACACGGCATGGATGCCGTGGCGCTCGGCGAGCTGCCCGAGTTCACGCGCCTCTGCGGGCGAGGTGTCGGGATCGAGGATGACATCGATTTTCATGCGGCTGCAGAGATTCCCCGGTGTAGCGTCATACAGACGAGTTGCCAGTCATCACCGCCCTTGCGGCGGCAGGTCCGGAGTTCGCAGACGGTCAATGTAGTTTCTGGAGCACAAACTAGCGCATCGTCGGCATGACGAAGCCCTGGTCGCCGACGTCCCCCTCCGGCCAGCGGGCGGTGACGGTCTTCAGCCTGGTGAAGAAGCGGACGCCTTCCATGCCGTGCTGGTTGGTATCGCCGAAAGCGCTGCGTTTCCAGCCGCCGAAACTGTGATAAGCGACCGGCACGGGGATCGGGACGTTGATGCCGACCATGCCGACATTCACCGTCCTGGCAAACTCGCGCGCGGCGCGGCCGTTGCGGGTGAAGATGGCGACGCCGTTGCCGTATTGATGCTCGCTCGGCAGCGCGAGGGCCTCCTCGAAGCTTTCGGCACGCACGATCTGCAGCACGGGTCCGAAGATCTCCTCGTGGTAACTCTTCATCCCGCGTTTCACGTGGTCGAACAGCGACGGGCCGATGAAAAAACCCTGCTCATGGCCCGGCAGCGTAAAGCCACGGCCGTCACGTACGAGTTCGGCCCCCTCGTCCACGCCTGTCCTGATGTAGTCCTCGATGCGCTGCCTGTGCCCGGCCGTGATGACCGGACCGTACTGTGCCTGCGGGTCGGTGGACGCGCCGATCCGCAGCCTGTTGATCTCCGGGACGAGCCGCTCGCGCAGGTCATCTGCGGTTTTGCTGCCGACGGGCACGACGACGGGCAGCGCCATGCAGCGCTCGCCCGCAGAGCCGAAAGCCGCGCCCACGAGATCGCGCACGACCTGTTCCATGTCCGCATCGGGCAGGACGATGCCATGGTTCTTGGCGCCGCCCATCGCCTGCACGCGCTTGCCGTTCGCGGCGCCGGTCGAGTAGATGTACTGGGCGATGTCCGAGGAGCCGACGAAGCTCACCGCCCGGACGTCCGGGTGCGCGAGCAGGGCATCCACGGCTTCCTTGTCGCCGTGCACCACGTTCAGGACGCCGGCCGGCGCGCCCGCCTGCAGCAGGAGTTCGGCCAGGCGCACGGGGACCGAGGGGGCTTTCTCGCTCGGCTTCAGCACGAACGTGTTGCCGCAGGCAATAGCGATGCCGAACATCCACATCGGGATCATGGCCGGGAAGTTGAACGGCGTGATGCCGGCGCAGACCCCGAGCGGTTGGCGCATCGAGTAGACGTCGATGCCCGGTCCCGCGCCCTCGGTGAACTCGCCTTTCAGGGCGTGCGGAATACCGCAGGCGAACTCGATAACTTCGAGGCCGCGCTGAATGTCGCCGCGGGCGTCGGCGCGCACCTTGCCGTGCTCGGTGGCGAGCAGGTAAGCGAGCTCGTCGAGGTCGCGTTCCACCAGCGCCTTGAACGCGAACATGACCCGCGCCCGGCGTTGCGGATTGAGGCTGGCCCAGGCGGGAAACGCCCTGAGCCCGGCTTTGACGGCAGCGTCGACGTCGCCGGCGGTCGAGAACGCGACTTCGGCCTGCTGTGCGCCCGTGTTGGGGTCGAATACGCGTCCGCTGCGCCGGCTGTCGCCGGCGATGCTCCTGCCGTCGATGAAATTCCCGATCGCGCGCATATTGGCGTGTCTCCGCGGACAGGAAGTCAGGGCCTGTCAGGTGACGAGTGTAGCCGCGCGCGGGCTGGCTGCGGAACCGCGCTGCCGGCGCGGCTCGCCTCAGGAGGGCGGCAGGTCGGCGAGCGGCGTGTCCATCCAGGCGCGCACGTCCCGGCCGATCGTCTCGCCGGCTTCTTCCACCGCCATATGGCCCACGCCGGGGTAGCTGATGAACTTCAGCGACGAGGCGTTTTCCAGCAACTCGATGAACTCCGCGGACTGGTCGAAGGTGGCCGTGGTATTGGCCTCGCCCCAGAGCAGCAGGACCGGTGTGCGCACGCTGCGGATCAAGCCCTCGATGTCGCCGGCTTCGTACTGCGACAGCCGGTCGAGTTGGGCTTCGCGCTGGCCCTCGCGCATCCACATGTCGTACCAGCGATCCACCAGTGCAGGCGGGAGGCGCGACGGATCGCCGAAGCCGCTGCGGAGCATGAACTCCGGCAGCGCCCGCGGCAGGATGTACTTGAGGACGTAGGCCGTCCTCGGGACGGTGCCCCGGCTCTTTCTTTCCTTGCCTTCGAGTGAACCCGGGCTGAGCAGGACGAGGCGCTCGACCCGCTCGGGGTGCGCGGCGCTGTAGTGAATCGCCATGGTGCCGCCCATCGAGGTGCCGCCGAGGCTGAAGGTCTGCAGACCGAGCGCATCGATGAAGCGCTCCATGAGGGCGAGCGTGCGCTGCTGGCTGTAGTCGCCGGTCGGATCAGGGCCCGTCAGGCCGTGGCTGGTCATGTCGAAGCGGATGACCCGGTAGCGGTCGGCCAGCGCCTCGACCCAGGGATCCCAGTCGATCAGGTTGGAGAAGTTGGCGTGCAGCAGCACGATCACCGGGCCCGCACCCTCGTCGCGGTAATGCATGCGCACGCCGTCGATCGTGATGAACTTCGAGGCCGGTCCGGCGTACCGGGCCTCGAGTTCCGCGGCGGGTATATCGCGGTATATCCACAGCGCCCCCGCCAGTGCGACCACGAGGAGCAACGCAGAGATGCCGAGCACGCGCAGCATCAGTCGCGATGTCCCTGCTGCTCGGCAGGCGGGCAGAATTCCGCGGCAACGCGGCTCAAGCGGTCCGCTTCTTCTTGCGGAAACGGTCAAGAAGCTCCGGCGTCATGCCCTGTTCCTCGGCAAAGGCGTTGAAGTGCGCGAGCGTGACCTTGTCCCCGCCCTTATCGCGACACCAGGCCTCGGTCTGGTCGGTAACCATCTTGCGCACCATCGGCGGGATGGTCATGAGCGATTGCAGGGCGTCGGCATCCCAGGTCATGTGCAGTTGCACCTCGCCGCCCTTGAAACCGTCGGGCGTTTCACCGAGCTGGTGCTTCGTCATGTGACCGAGCGTGGTGTGGAAGTAATCCATGCGGTCCTCGTCGCCGAGACCGATCGGCAGGTTCATCCTGCGGATGCGGTCCTCCCGCCCCATCTCGATCAGTTCCTCGTCGAAGACCAGCGCCTTGATCCTGGCGATCACGATGCCGCTCGATTTCTCGAGCCGGATGATTTCCTCGGCCTCGCACTCGGCGATCTGCGGGCATTCCTGGATGCTCGGCGGCCTGACGTGCAGCGACGGGATCATGGTGAAGCGGGTGTGCTCGAGTTCGTTCACGCCCGCCGGGTAGAAGCGGGCGGTCTCCATCATGTCGTCGAGGTGGTCCGCGCTCGGGCAGTTGACCACGAATTCCTTCGTCGCGCAGATGTTCTGGAATGTGTGCGAGTCCTGGCGGAAGCCGACGATCATGCGCGGGTGCTTCGGCATGACGTCGTACTGCATGATGTGTGAGTAAGGCGCGGCATTGACGCGGCCTTCGCTGTCGAGCGTCGTGATGACGGTGATCAGCTTCGGAAACAACCAGATATCCGAGTACCAGAAGGGGCGGATCTTGGCTTCTTTTTTCATCGTGGTGCTCCTCGCGTCCGTCAGCCAGTCTAGGCAGGTGCTCACAGGGGTTTGTAACAAATTGTATCCCCCGGCAATATTGCGCGCGGTGGCAGGCATACTCCGCATCGCTTCTTGGCCGCGCGGCGGTCGTGACTGAGAGTTCCGATAATCATGAGCGCCCAGCGCCCGGCAGCGGCAGAACTCGGGTACCGGCTGAGCTTCCTGCAGTTCGCGCCCGGCATCACCCGGCGTAACGCCTGGACCTTCCTCTACGTCAACGTGGCGATCATGCCGATCGTCAGCTTCCTGAGTTTCTCCCAGCCGTATGTGCTCACGGAGATCGTGGGCATTGCGCCGGAGAAACACGGCCAGGTGACCGGCTGGCTGACCACGATCCACGAGATCGTCGTGCTGGCGCTGGTCAGTTACGTCGGTGCCTTGTCGGATCGCGTCGGACGCCGGCCGCTGTATGCGCTCGGTACGCTGATCTGCGCCTCGGGGTTTGCGATCTATGCGATGGCCGGTGACGTCACCGATCTGTACCTCGGCCGCTTTTTCTATGCCATCGGGCTCGGTTTCGTCGGCGTGATGATTGCGGTGACCGCCGCCGATTACCCGGCGGAAAGTGCCCGCGGCAAGATGGCCGGGAGCACCGGTTTCCTCAACGGCGTCGGGGTCGGGCTCGCGACCGCGCTGTTCGCGAGCCTGCCGGCCGTGTTCGTGAGCCAGGGCGCGACCAGCGCAGATGCCGGCCGCTACATGCTCTGGGCGATGTTCGCCGTGGCGATATTGACGGCGCTCGTCATGCAGTGGGGGCTGCAGCCCGGCACGCCCTCGGGCAAGCACTCGCGCCTCAGCCTGCCGCGCGTGTTGCAGATCGGCATTCGCCAGGGCCGGGAGAATCCGCGGATCATGGTCTGCTACGCGGGTTCCTTCATATCGAGGGCCGACCTGACCCTGGTGGCCACCTTCATTTCACTCTGGCTGCAGCGGGTCGGCCGCAATGAAGGCATGGATGCCGCCGAGGCGATCGGCCGCGCCGGGCTGATGTTCGCGCTTATCCAGGGGGCATCGCTGCTCTGGGCGCCAGTCGTCGGTGTGATCGTCGATCGCGTGCACCGGCTCGCCAGCGTGCTCGGCGCGCTCGTGCTCGCGGCCTGCGGCTACCTCCTGCTCGGCCTGCAGGAGCACCCGTTCGGGCCGGTGGGCTACCTCGGCGCGGTGCTGGTGGGCATGGGGCAAATGAGCGTGATCATCTCGGTGACGGCGCTGCTCGGCCAGGAGTCGCCGATCGACGCCCGCGGCGCGGTGATCGGCCTCGCCGGGTTCTGCGGCTCGGTCGGCATCCTCACCACGAGCCTGATCGGCGGGTACCTATTCGATTACTGGGACATATCCGGGCCCATCATCCTCGTGGGCGTGGCCAACCTGCTGATCGCAGGGCTGGCGCTGCGGGTCTGGCTGAGGCAGGGTAGACCGATGCGGGTCGATCCCGCC